>MHYI01000030.1:17640-19256 GCA_001828295.1 Planctomycetes bacterium RBG_16_41_13
GAATTTTAAATTTTAAATTACCGGTAATTCAAAATTTAAAATTCAACATTCAACATTTCTGAGGTCATTCTTCGTTATCGAAGATGATGGTAATGGCGTGTTCTGATGTCTTTTTTATATCTTCATTGGAAATATCTGTTGAAAGTGAGTGCCGTTCTGTTTTTGATGCGGTTAATGCTATGAACGGGTTAGGTACGACCCCGCCCAGTATGAGCAAATAAGTGATCATTAGCGGTATCGAAACCATTATCGATACCTTTGCGAAGGGGAAACGTTTTTTTACAACGGTCTCTTCTTCCTTTGTATCGAATTTATCCAATTCGATTTCTTTTTCATCCCAGAAGGCTTTATACAGTCTGAATTCTCCCTTTTTGCCTTTCAACGTAGTGGATTTTATAAATCGGGTATATATTTCGGACTTATTTGTTAGCGAGTTGTATGTATCTTCTGAAAGGTATATCTCTCCCGGATTTGATGCGGATTCAATTCTTGACGCAACATTCACCACGTCCCCAAAAATGTCATTTTCTTCCACTACACCATCTCCGGTATGCAAACCCATGGTAACGAGAAGGAGGGTTTTGGGTTTCTTTTCTACATTGTACCTGTCAAAACCTATTTGCGCTTCGACTGCAGCCCGAAGAGCCTTTTGTGCATCTTCAAAGTAAGACAACGTGCCGTCTCCCATGGTCTTTACCAGTACGCCGTCATGTTTTTTAATAATAGGGAATAGAACGTCGTTATGTTGCTTCATAATAGTACGGCTTGCGATATCACCTTCCGCATCCGCAATGGCAGTCGAACCTTTAAGGTCGGTAAACATTACCGTCATGCGTTTGGTAAATTTTTCCTTGAGGAGGTTTTCCAGGTACTCCCTTTGTTCGATAAGTTTTTCTATGTCATTTGGCGGGATATGGAGGCGTTTGTCTTTTTCGTCCGTGTTTGGTATCTCTTCTTTTGCCGTTTCAACAGCACCTTCGATCGGAGGTTCTTCATTCCGTTCCCCATGCGCCAGAGCACTTTCTTCCTGCACCTGAACTGCCTCTCTGTCATTTTTTGTTTCTTCATGCGGGATTGTTTCATCTTTCCCGGTTTCTCTGTTTATTTCTTCTAATGAGTCAGGGGGTGTATCCACGGATGTTGGCGTCATTTCTACGGTTTGGTAGTTTTCCACGGGTTTTTCAGCAGGGATGTCTTTTCCATGTGTTTCGCCGATAGTGCTTTTCATTACCATTTCGGGAGTGGAATCTTCCGGTTTTCCTGTTTCATCCGTTGACAGGTCTGACGTGTTAAGCGCTGCGCCGTCCATTGGTATGACGATGCGTTGAATTTCATCCGGTCTTATGCCGGCGTGAGTGTCTTCTCCGTTCGTTTCAACGGATATGTCATCAACAACGGTCTCAGTGACATGGCTTTCTGTAATTTCCTTTTTTGTTTCTTCGAAGAAACTGCCTGATGTAGCATTCGCCACGGTTTCTGTTACCAGGTTATTGCCGGATTTTTCATCCAATGAAACATATTCTTCATTTATATCCACCGTTCCTGTATCCGTAGCGTTAAATGAGGGTTCCACAATGGTGTTCCCGATATTTTCCCCTTCAACATTTGCCTCAATG
>MHYI01000030.1:19483-19614 GCA_001828295.1 Planctomycetes bacterium RBG_16_41_13
CAAGAAATGAATTCAAGAGATTGATAAGTTTTTGTCTAAAAGAAGACAGCTCTTCTCCTCCCTGCGATAAAGGGTAAAAAATTACCTTACGGAATGGTTTTTCTGCGATACTGCTACTTCTTTTTTAAGCA
>MHYI01000030.1:19737-20320 GCA_001828295.1 Planctomycetes bacterium RBG_16_41_13
TGAGCAATCCTTCCTTAATAATTTGCACCAGCATCCCATCTCCAATACGGTCAATAACCTCTCCCGTGCTGATACAAAAAAACAAAAACAAAATACCGATCAGCAGCGAAATACGCCCCCTTTTAAGTATAAAGCGCAATTCCTTGTGAGAAGTATTGGACCGGTAGTTAAAATAATTACGAATTGCATCCGGTATGAACCGTATCGCTTCTTCTCTGGAACTCTCAGGCAAATAAATAATCAATTTAAGTGGTGTATCGGGAGGAAATTCTTTGACGGAAGCAACAATATATTCTTCCGCGTCATCATCAATGTCTTTCTCTCTAAAGGGGGCTGGATCAAAAGTATTGAATAACTGACGTATCTCTTTTAATTTTATCTCGATGAGAAACGAATTGTTTTCACGTTTGTAGCGGGACTCTATATTTTTCATAGAATGTTATCGTAATGAACAAACCCACCCCTACCCCCCCCAAGAGGGGACTTATCAAATTCCCCTCTTGGGAGGGGATTGAGGGGTGGGTAAAAATGAATGCCGTTGGGTTTTCCTCTTTTAAAAACCCAGCCTAATTTAATAAACGTG
>MHYI01000031.1:0-729 GCA_001828295.1 Planctomycetes bacterium RBG_16_41_13
CTGCTTATCTCGTGGGTTGGGTTAAGAGGTGCAGTTCCTATTGTATTTGCCACTTATCCACTCATTCAGGGTGTTGAAAAATCAGAAATAATATTCAATATTGTTTTTTTCATCGTGCTGACCTCTGTAATGCTACAAGGAACAACCATTCCGCTTGTTGCAAAGTGGCTTTATTTATTCAAACCTGTAAAATTCAAAACCCGTTATCCGCTGGAACTGGAACTATCGGACAATTTTAAAAATGAACTTTTTGAAGTAGAAATAAAAGAGAATTCAAACGCAATCGGCAGGCAAATTTTTCAACTCAAATTTCCGAAAACAGCACTTATTGTATTGATTAACCGTGATGACAAATATATTACACCAGGCGGGACAACTACCATAGTACAGGGTGACAAATTATTGATTATGTCGGACAACAAAAAAGACAAGGATGAGATGGAACAGGTAATTCTTAACTACACAGAAACACCATCAAACTAATGCTATGGACACGGAAGACAAAAAAGAATGAACACGAACCGTCAGACCGGACAAGGGAGGGGGCTGCCCTTGAAAATAAACATAAAATCTGTTACGCCGCTTGTTTAACCCTTCTTTGTGTTTTCGTTTGCCCCGCTTATCGGCAGTGCGGCTTTTGTTGCCGCGCTTAAACTTGCACCAAATTACGCAGTGCCAAATAACTTAATGTCTGGATCACCTTGTTTTTTCGTAACAATTTAGTTTTTT
>MHYI01000031.1:805-13587 GCA_001828295.1 Planctomycetes bacterium RBG_16_41_13
ACGAGCAAATGCTTCGCCCCTACTTTTTCAAAAATAAAGTGTTACGAATTTTCTGAAAAGTATGAATACATGGCAGGAACAATATAGAGTGTTAAAATTGTGGAAAAGGAAAGTCCGCCTATTACGGCAATTCCCATTGAAGTACGGCTTTCTGACCCTGCGCCAAACGCCAGCGCAATAGGCAGCGCCCCTAAAATAGTGGATAAGCTTGTCATTAAAACAGGCCTGAACCGCAATACTGCCGCTTCCTGAACTGCCTGAATACAGTTTAATCCCCTGGATTTCTTCTGATTGGCAAACTCTACAATAAGGATACCGTTTTTTGCTACAAGTCCAACAAGCATGATGATACCAATCTGACTGAAGATGTTCAGCGTTTCTTTGAAATACCAGAGACTGACTATCGCCCCTGCCACTGCCAGCGGAACGGTAAACATAATAATAATAGGATCCCTGAAACTCTCAAATTGGGCAGCCAGAACAAGATAAACCAGCACAAGGGCAAGAAAAAATGCAAAGGACATACTTGAAGAGCTTTCTACATAATCCTTTGAAGGGCCGGAGAGCGAGGTACTGAAGGTTTCATCAAGTACATTATCCGAAATAGCATCCATTTCAGCAATGCCGTCTCTGATTGTTTTCCCTTTTGTCAAACTGGCAGAAATGGTTGCAGAAAGATAACGATTATAACGATAAAGTTGCGGCGGGGTACTCTCCTCATATACAGAAATCAAATTGTCAAGTTGTACCATATCACCCTTTTGATTTCTTACAAAGAGGGATTTTAAGTCCAAAGGTTCGCTTCTATCTTCTCTTTTTAACTGACCGATTACCTGATATTGTTTGCCGTTCATAAGAAAATATCCGAATCTGTTTCCGCTTAATGCAAGCCGCAGTGTTTGAACAACATCTATTGCCGATACCTGCAGATTTCTTGCTTTCTCGCGGTTGATGTGTACATTGAGTTCCGGTTTGTTGAATTTCAGGTTTACATCGACGAATTGAAAGACGGGGCTTTTATATGCATGTGCAAGAAAATCGGGAAGAACATCCTTTAGTTTTTCTATATTTGCCGCCTGGATAATATACTCAACCGGTAAACGGCTTCTGCGGTCGCCAATAGTCTGCTCCTGGGAAATATATGTCCTTGCAGCAGGTAAATGTTGAAGTTTTTTCCCCAGATGATCGGCAATTTCCTGCTGCGTCTTTTTCCTTTCACCGGGATTTTTCAATCTCAGGCGTACGGAACCCGAATTCACAGAACCAGACGCACCGTGGTCAGGAGAAGTAACGGTAATTATTCCTTCTGCTTCGGGAATTTCCTTTTGGATTAATCCAATAAGCTCATCCATGTATGCATCCATATACTCATAGGAAGCCCCTTCCGGAGCGGTTGCCTGTAGTCTTAAGCCACTTCTGTCTTCCAGTGGAGCCAGGTCAGAAGGAATCCTCCCCCCTATTCCAAAAATTAATCCGATGGATAGTATCATTACGGCAAAAGCAAGCGAACGTTTTTTCATAAATGCTTCTAATGAATTACGATAAGCATTCGTCAAGCCAATAAAAAAGGGTTCCGTCTGCTTGTAGAACCAGTTATGGGTTTCACGCCTCTTGAGGATTTTTGTGGAAAGCATTGGTGTAAGGGTTAATGCAACAAAAGAAGATATCATTACTGCCCCTGTGATTACAACGCCGAATTCACGAAATAGCCTTCCGGTAATACCCTTAAGAAAGATAACAGGGAGAAAAACCGCCGCAAGGGTGATTGTGGTTACAATAACAGGAAAAAACATTTCCGATGAACCTTTGATTCCCGCCTCTGCCGGTTTCATACCCTGCTCAATTTTGGTGTAAATATTTTCCAGCACGACAATTGCGTCGTCCACAACAAGACCGATAGCCAGTACAATACCCAGAAGGCTCAACACATTTATAGAAAAGCCGGCAAGGTACATAATAAAAAAGGAGCCGATCAATGAAATAGGGATGACAAGTACCGGAATAATTGTGGTGCGCCAATCCCTCAGGAAAAAAAAGATAATGCATATGACAAAACAAAAAGCAATGAAAATGGTTTGCTGTACTTCGGTGATGGATTCCCGGACGTATTTCGTAGTATCAAAACCAATACCCAGTGTAATATCATCCGGCAAGTCCTTTTTTATTTGCTTTATCCGTCTGTAAAATTCATCGGCAATTTCAATGTGATTGGAGCCTGGCTGTGGAACGATAGCGTTACCCACCATTGGGATGCCGTCCCTTTTTAAAACGGTACGCAGATTTTCAGGGCCAAGCTCAGCATGGCCTACATCCCGGAACCTCACGACCCTGCCACTCTCTTCCTTGATAATAAGGTTGTTAAATTCCTGAGGTGTTTTCAGCCGTCCGAGGGCCCTTACCGTTAATTCTGTGGCGCTCCCTTCGATACTGCCGGAGGGCAATTCGATATTTTCCCGCAGAAGCGCGTCTCTTATATCAAGAGGAGTTAACTGATACGCAGCTAACCGCGCAGCGTCCAGCCATAAACGCATAGCGTACTTTTTTTCTCCCCAAATTCTTATTTCGCTTACACCGGATATCGTTTGCAGGCGCTCTTTAAAGGTTTTTTCTGCAATTTCCGTGAGTTCGGGAAGGGAACGTTTGTCGCTCGTAATGTTGAGAAAAATAATGGGATCTGAATCTGCATCTGATTTGGAAACTACAGGCGGGTCTGCATCCGGTGGCAGGTTGCCGATTGTCCTGGATACCCGGTCTCTTACATCGTTTGCAGCGGCTTCAAGGTCGGTATCCAGGCCAAACTCTACGATAATAGTACTTCGCCCATCACGGCTGACGGAAGTGAGTGATTGAATTCCCGCAATTCCGTTAATTGATTCCTCTAAGGGATCACTAATCTGCGATTCTATAACATTCGAATTAGCCCCGACATAAGTAGTGCTTACGGTAATTACCGGTTTATCAACATTTGGATATTCACGGATTCCCAGGTAATGATATCCAATGATCCCAAATAAAATGACAACGATGGACATTACAATGGTAAGTACCGGACGTTTTATACTGATAGCTGAAAGACTCACAGAAACAATCCTTTAATGTATCTCTTGTAATTCCACGGAAACACCGTGTCCGATTTTCATGATTCCTGAGGTAATCAGTATGTCCCCCGGTTGGAGGCCATGGAGTACCTGTATCTTCCCTTCCGTCCTGATGCCCGTTTTAACATAAGCGGATTCGGCCTTGCCATTTTTATAAATATAAACCTTCTGCTTTCCGAGTTCCGGGATAAGCGCCTCCGTGGGGATTTGAATGGCGTCCTTAAACTCTCTGAGTGTTAATTCGATATGAGCAAATGCCCCAGGTAAGATTTCGCCTTTAGAATTGGGATATATTGCCCGTAAGCGGAGTGTACGTGTTTGCGGGTCAATCTTTGATTCCACTGCATAGACTTCTGCATTGTACCTATGGTCATTTCCTTCTACAGTGAAGGTTATGGTAGCGCCGTTTTTTATCATGTTTCCGTACTTTCCCGGAACAGCAAAGTCGATCTTAACCGGTGTAATACTGATCAATTCACCAATCCTGGCGCCGGTAGAGAGATATGTCCCCTCGCTTACATACCGTAAACCAACTATACCATCAAATGGGGCCTTTATTTCGGTTTTATTGATATGGGCTTTAATAAGGTCAACATCTGCTTTTAATGAATTTGCTTCAGTTAATGTGCTGTCGTATTCTTCCTGACTGATAATTCCGGTTTTGAAGAGTTCTCGTTTACGCTGTTCTGTTTGTACGGCAAGTTTTTTCTGATGGATTGTTTTTCTGAGTTGTGCCTGCATGTCCTCATTATTAATCTTTACCAGCAAATCGCCTTTTCTAACGGCACCACCTTCTTTAAAATAAATATCGGTAATTTTCCCGGCTATTTCGCTTGTTAACAATACTTCCTCATTCGGGATAACAGTACCTGAGATCTTTATTTTATCAGCCAAATATGAAGGCTCTATGCGTTGTGCCCTAACTGTTATTTTGACAGGCTCTGTAGATTGCACGTTGACATCCTGTTTGCTTAATTTCAAAAGATCCAATCGTATCACGGTCAATATGCCGATTATGGTAAGGATTAATATTAGAGTAACTATTCTTATGGATCTTTTTTTCATTATAAACAGGTCAACAAATAAAGGGAAAGAGATACCAATTTTTGCCTCTTGATTGGTTTTAATTGTTCAGAGACGAGGAAGTAAATACAAATCAGAGAAATTTTTATTTTATTTAAGCGGTTTTGCCAGGGGTAAGCAGGTATAAAATACCCCTGAGAGATTGTCAGGAAAGACTACAAGCAATGGTTCCGCTCCTTCCCCTAAACTATCCCATGTAAGGTGTAGGAGCACCCAACCCCCTCTAAAGAAGAGAAGGCAAAAAGTTCCCTCCATGAAGGTGATTTAGTACCTTATCAGTAATTTCTTTGCACACTTCCATTCGTCAGTGCATGCTTTTTGGCAAAATATTTAATGGTCCCTTATGCAGTCGGCAATCTACAGTCGGCAGTCGGCAAATTGCCGATTGCAGATTGCAGATTGAGGACTGTTTTCTCGCTTGTTTGGTTCTGGCTATGCCATCTTAGGTGTAGGGGAACTATTACCAAAAAAGCCATTAACAAAACAAATTAATGGCTTTACATGGACACATTGGGGACGTTATTTTTGGCAGGTTAAAATCATTAAGTATCTAATTACAACAACTTAATTGGTGGAGGCGGCGGGAATTGAACCCGCGTCCCTAGATGTTTCAATATAGGCTTCTACGTATATAGTCTGTTTTTTAATTTCGCCGTTAAAACCCTAACAGACAAGGTTTTTAAAAGCTAGCACAACTACTAATTCATTTAAGACCCCGCGGTGCAAAAGGTCTAAACTAACCTGCTATTCTTCGTTTCATCAATTTCGCAGGTAAAACGGATGAAACGTGGCTGTCAATTAAGCAGCCATTGCCATTGGTTCTTCGGCATTTAATTGTTTTGCCAGGTTTTTAATGAGGCCGCCTGACAACCTCAATACGCAACCTATATATCGTACAATCCGGTCGAATCCTTTCGCCCCCTTATTTTATCTTTATTAAAAATGAATATGTAATACTTTACACCATAATTATAGCATAAATGATGGAAAATGCAATTCTCCAAATTACGTTTCCCAAATTATTCTTTGGTTTTTGTGACCAATTTCACAACGGTATCACCAATAATCGTTTTTTTTTAAACGGTGAATAAATCCTATGCTTTAGAAAAGCCCCATCCAAAAAAATTTTATTAACAGCGTATCCACATTAAAAATAATCCGCAGTTTTTCAAAGAAACATACCTTCCTGAAAACATATCGCTAATTATAACTATTTAAATCAAATACAAATACATCATCTATTCGGAGAAAGATATTGAGTAAAAAAAATAATATCGTTCCCCCCTCTTTATTTTGTTTCTCTCATGGCGAAAACATATAATTATCGTCTTTAGGCATGAAAATCGCTTGTATGCAATGCAACTTTAGAAATTGTATATAGGATTAGATGGCTTTGGAGAAGTAAAAATATGATAAACAATGTGAGCCCATCGGCGTCAGAACTGCTAAAACAAATACAAAGATTGTCTTCTCAAACAAAAACAAAACCAACAGCAAAACCAAAACAAGAAACGCAGGTACTTTACAAAGGCAATGAAGTAAATACCCGCGCAGAAAACATAAAAAAAATACTTAATAATATAAAAACAAATAACTTAGAGAAAACACAAAAGGGAAATACAGTGGTGGCGCAAAAAATTGATGGAATGAAAAAGGTGAATAATGACGGGAAAAACCTGCAGATAGCAGAGAATTACAAACCCATACCCTTAGAAAAGATATCCTTTAGCAGGCAAGTTGGTTCGTTTCTTGATACATATGTTTAAACTGTTTCGTCAATGAAAACAGCATGCCGCTTCGTGTAACAATCCACTATTACTCAAAACCACCATAGCAACAAATACTTCCCTTGATTTCCAGATTGTTTTCTTTCTGCGTTTCTGTGTGCTTATCGTTGCAACATAAAATTCCCCAAAAAAGCAGCAAGCTGGTTTTTGAAGAAAAGGAGGAAAACAAAAACCAGCTTGCCCTTAAGAAAAGGAGAGTAATGTTGCTTTATAAAACAACTATGTTTCATAAAAAGTTCCAATGTAACTAATGTAAAATTTGTTTTTATGTTTCTTTAAATTTAAGTATAATTATTAAAGATACATTGTAGTGTTCCCGCATAGTAGTGTTTCTGTTTAGTTGTAAGGGAATGTTTCTTTTGCAACTCCTTAACGATTGTATATGACAACGATTTCAAAACATGCCCATTTAATAAAAAAAGTCCTATTTATAACCGGGATATGCATTTCTTATAGTAGTATCATCTTCCTTACGTATTGCGCCATTATTAACGTACATAATATTAACGACCCTGAACATGCAAAAAAAATTGTTATTAGTACTTTTTTTGCCAATATAATTCTCTTTGCGGGGAGTATTTATTTGATTTTAAAGCTGAAAGGTCTGTCAAAATAAAAATGAAAATCACCAAAAAACTCTTTCTTGTTTTGCCGCTAACACTCTTCCTTTTCTCAAATAATAGGTTTGTCTTCTCAAATCAAGATAATAATGCAGAGACGTTGAGGCAGGAACTTGTCGAACTCGAAAAACACGCAAAACCAATCATAGAAATATTTCGAAAGGTTCCTGCGCTGGTGAATCCTTCCGTTGTAAGCCTTATTACAGAAAAAAAGGTATATGGTGGGGATAATCATCCCGCCCAACCGGCAAATCCTGACCAAGGCCCGCATGCCGGTGCAATTCCCCAAAAAGGACTAGGTTCCGGCATTATAGTGGATGAACGCGGTTACATTTTGACAAACAATCACGTTATCAGCGATTATTCGCCGGGAGAAATCACGGTGGTTACGTACAACGAGGAGCAATATCATAATATTACCATCATTGGCATTGACCCAAATACCGATCTGGCGGTCATAAAAATCGATGGCGAAGGATTTATGCCGGCAAAGTTTGGCAACCCTGAAGAGGTACAGGTAGGCGATTGGGTTATTGCTATCGGCAATCCTTTTGGATTCCAGCAAACAGTTTCCATGGGTATTATCAGCGCCAAAGGAAGAACACATGTAATCCCGCTTGCGCTTCCCTTTCTCTATGAAGATTTTTTCCAGACAGATGCGGCCATTAACCCTGGCAACAGTGGAGGGCCATTGGTTAATTTAAGGGGGGAAGTTATTGGTGTGAATACCGCAATTGCCACCCGTTCAGGCGGATTTCAGGGCGTGGGTTTTGCGCTGTCTGCAAGCATCGCGCAGGAGACAGTCGAAACCATAATAAATACCGGCGCAATCGTGAGGGGTTACCTGGGTATTGGAACACAGGACATTACCGATGAATTTGCGATGAAACTTGGTTTTGAAAATAAGAATGATATGGCAAAACACTTTGGTTTAGTCAAAGGCAATGGTGTATTTGTCATGGAAGTATGGAGTGAAACCCCTGCATTTAAGGCGGGAATCTTTCCCGGAGACGTCATCTGTGAAATGAATGGTGACGTTATAAAAAATTCACTGGATTTGCAACGCGTTATAAGACATGCGAAGATCGATACTTGCATCGTAATTAAAGTCATAAGAAACGGAACGGAAAACATCCTTACCGCCACAGTTGAACAGCAACCCGAAGACCTTTCCGGAAGAACATATGCCGCTTTTAGAAAACAGGATGAACCATCAAGGTTTTCAATGGGGCTGATTGTCAATGATGTAACATATGAAATTGCCAGATCACTCGGACTGGAAAATGAAGAAGGCGTGTTGGTAATCGAAGTGGACGATAATAGCCCTGCCGGGCATGCAGGCATAGAACCAGGCGATTTGATTACCAAAGTTGGAACGAAAAATGTCAATTCTGTCATTGAATTCATGGGAATTATTGAAGAGTACCTAAGCTCGAACAAAACAATCACGGTGTATATTAAAAACAAAGGATTTATTACCCTGAAGTAACTATTTTATTTTGCCACACCAAGGCTTGTATCCGTAGCTTTTATTATACAATACTCCACAAGAATACACCTAAGCTGGCATAGCCAGAACCAAACAAGCACGAAAACAGTCCTCAGTCCTCAATCTGCAATTTGCCGACTGCCGACTACAGAAGTGACAATTAAATATTTTGCCAAAAAGCATGCACTGACGAATGGAAGTGTGCAAAGAAATTACTGATAAGGTACTAAAATGCCCTGTAATACGGCAATCATCTTAAGGAAATCAAATGCGAACCCAAATGTATAAACTCTATCAGATATTTTTCACACTGTTTTCATGGCTAACATTTGTTTTTGCCTGGATGCTTGCCACATTTCTATCAATACTTCTCAGTATGGACACAAAGAACAAAGAAAAGGTATTTAACACGATGGAAAGGGTTTTCAGCCGTATTTCTTTTAAGATCATTGGTATGAAGGTTGCCTTGGAAGGATTGGAAAATATTCCCAAAAACGAACCTGTCATCTTTATTGCAAACCATCAAAGCATGATGGATATTAAACTTTCTCTTGCGTACATTCCGGTAAATTTTAGTTTTATCTCGAAAGAGGCTATATTTCACGTGCCGGTATTGGGCGCATATATGACCGTTTCAGGACATATACCTATTAAAAGGGAAGAGGACAGAAAGGCATACACCAGTCTCATAAAAGCAATTAATGAGTTAACCGCAAAACAAAAATCACTGGTGATATTCCCGGAAGGCACAAGAAGCGAAGACGGCACACTGGGGACATTCAAAAGAGGGATATCGCTTATTGTCTTAAAATCAAAAAGAAGGGTCATCCCGATGGCAATAAGTGGAAGCAACCGATTTATGCCAAAGCACGGATTCTTATCGTATCCCGAAAACAGGAACGTGAAAATATCATTTGGCAAACCACTTTCCTTTGATAATTCAAGGACTGATCGGGAATACACCATTTATGTTACCAATACACTGAGAAATGCAGTGATGGAACTTTTATGAACCACTCATGCAACTAAGAGGCACTGGGAGGCGAAAATGCCATTAAAAAGATCCAGCTTTCCTCCGTTGAAATCATGGAGATGTCTTTCTATCACTGTTTTTTAATATTGACTTTGAAAGTATTTATCTATAGATTAAAATAACTATTACTGTTAAATGCCGAAAAGAATTTATCCTGTAACTACTGTTTGTTAAGGAATTTGCAATTGAAGAAAACATTGATTTTCATGTGCCTTGCAGTGTTCTGCGTTGGCTGTTCCTTTAGTCACAAAGGGGAGACGGGGAGTCAAAGTAAAGCAAGAAAATACCAACTGGCAATGGATTATAACAATCTTGGGACGAAATATTTCGACAAGGACATGATTCATGAAGCCATCATCCAATTTAAAAGGGCTATTGCTTTGAATCCTGACCTTGCAGAGGCGCACAACAACCTTGGTGTGTCCTATTGCAATATACAAGAATACGATAGCGCAATAGAAGAATTCAAACTTGCCATTAAGCTGAATCCTGATTATTCGAAGGCGCACGATAATCTGGGATTTGCATACACAAAGAAGGGTCGGTTTGAAGAGGCAATTGCCGAACATCTGAGGGCATTAAAAATAAATCCGCAGGATATGGAGGCAAAAAAGAACTTAGAAATTGCCAAAAGGGAGGCAAGCCTTGAAATAACGAAAAAAAAATTCCAAATCGAAACTAAAGACATTTCTCCCGGATACATTATCGGTTATAACCAGTATACGAGTGGTTTATTTGACGACGCCCTCTCTTCATTTAAAAATATCATTGCAGGGTATCCTAATGATTTGATGTCCTATTACTACCTCAGTTGTACGTATACCATGAAGGGAATGGTAAATGATGCCATAAATTTATATAAAAACCTCCTGGTAAAAGACCCATCCAACATTATCGCCCGGTTAAATCTTGCGGATGTTTACAGGGAAAACGGACTTTATGACGAGGCGATTTTCGAATATGAGAATATCATACGAATCACCCCGAATAATATCCACGCACTGTGCAAACTGGGAGAGGCATACTCTGAAAAAGGACAGCCGGAAAAAGCAGTCCTTGTATACAATAAAGCGATCGCCTCAAACCCTGATTTCCCGAAGGCTTACAAAGAACTGGGCAGTGTTTATATGCAGACAGGCCTTTACGATGATGCAATATCGACATGGAATAAATTTATCGCGCTGAGTCCTGGTTCATCTAAAATACATTTCAATCTCGGTTTAGCATATGCAAATAAAGATATGTTTTCAGAAGCGGTAGCAGCGTTTAAAAAAGCGCTGAGTATTGATCCGGATAATATAGAAGCCCTTTATCACCTGGCAGATGCCTATGATAAAAGCGGTTTGATTGATGACGCTTTCCGTGAATACAAGATTGCTGCCAAATTGATGTCGAAAACGAAAAATAAGAAGAATAATGAATCTGCGGAGAAACAAAATAATTCTGAAGAAATAGTTGTTACCTTTGGAGAAAAATGAACTTTGAGAGGAAAAATGACCATAAAGCCAAAATTAAAAGTACTCATTATAACTGTTATGGCGCTGATTATTACACTAATTTCGCTTTATTCATTCGTAAGCGTTTCACGCTCAATAGATCAAATTCGTGGCGCCGATTTATTCTGGAACTGTTTTGCAATATGGATAAAGAGTATCATACTAACACAAGGGGTGCTTGTTGTCGGAGGACTTTTTTTATTCATGCTGAGAAAACCAAAAGGTACTGGATAAGCCAGAAATGTTGCGATTTATTATTATTTTTGCCATAATTTATCTGGTGTACCTTTCGCTAAAAAAGAGTTTACAGGGGGGGAAACAAAGGGGGGGGGGTACAAGAAGCCGTACGGAACAAAAAAGAGATGTTTTCAATACAAATCGTGTTAAAGAAATTTCTTATTTGTTTTATTCTGCAACAAAGGACGATTCAACATGTGATATTTGTAAAGAACTTGATGGGAAACATTTTTTACCCAACCACGAAATACATCATTCAATAAAACCCCCGCATCACCGTTGCAAAAACCCGAACGGCTGCCGTTGCTCGCTTGTCTACGTTACGGAAGATGAAGCGCAAAGTAAAAACATAGAATTGATCCTTAAGAAATATGGCGGTACATGCAATAAAAGCACCATAGAAAAAGAACTGAAAGGGTAAAGAATTGTCTGCTAACATACCGGAAACAATAATTGTATTTGTAACAGCAGGTTCAATAAATGAGGCCAGAGAAATAGGTAAAACACTAGTGGAAGAAAGGTTAGTTGCCTGCTGCAATATAATGAATCCCATTGAATCCATATTTCAATGGCAAGGAAAGGTTACTATTGAGAACGAGGCGCTCATGATCTGTAAAACAAAGGAAGAACTCTTTGGAAGAGTTGCAGACCGTATCCGCCAATTGCATAGTTACGAGGTACCTGAAATTATCGCCGCACCTATAGTTCGCGGCTCAAATGATTATCTGGACTGGGTCAGAAAAGAAACCATTCAATAAGACCGCAATACGCGTTACTTTGAAGGTTTGTAGCACTTTAGTTTTTTGAAAAATTCCAATAATCGCAGTGTAGGGGCGAAGCATTTGCTGTAAATTGTCATAAATGCGTTCATACCCAAACGGGCAAATGCTTCGCCCCTACTTTTTCAAAAAACTAAAGTGTTACTAAAGTTAAGATTATTTTTTTACTGTTTTAAGGAGCATTACGTTGGCTAAGGCTTTGGCATTATTATCCGGTGGTTTAGATAGCACTTTGGCGATACGCGTTATTCAGGAGCAAGGTATTGAGGTTATAGCGCTGAACTTTGTCACAGTTTTTTGCCGCTGTACTTCACATGGCAGTTGCAAATTGGAAGCAGTAAAAGTTTCGGAAAAATTTGGAATACCAATTAAGGTAATTAATACCACCGATCGATTTTTGGAAATAGTGAAAAAACCAAAACATGGGTATGGGAAACACATGAATCCCTGTATCGATTGCAGGATTAATATCTTCCGTGCGGCAGGAGACTACATGCGCGAAATTGGTGCAGATTTTATTATTACCGGGGAGGTACTGGGACAAAGACCTATGTCCCAGCGAAAGGAAGCTATGAGGATTATTGATAAAGAGGCAAACCTTACCGGACTGGTATTGAGACCATTGTGCGCAAAGCATATGGAACCAACTATCCCTGAAAAACTCGGGCTTGTGGACAGAGAAAAGCTGCTTCAAATCAGAGGACGTTCCAGGAAAGAGCAGATACAACTGGCGGATGTTTTTGAGATCAAAGATTATCCCTGTTCTGCCGGCGGATGTTTGCTTACTGACCCGGAATTCGCGCACCGTATGAGAGATTTGATAGAGACCTCCGATGCCGATGTAAATGATGTGAATCTCCTGAAGGTGGGAAGGCATTTTAAAATAGATAACACAACAAAAGCCGTTGTGGGGAGGAACGAAGCGGAAAATGAAAGAATAACCGCCCTTTTTAAATCCGGCGATTATCTATTAAGTTTGATTGATGTGCCAGGTCCAATCACGCTGGTCCGCGGTGAAATTACGGAAGAAAAAATTCACACTTCAGCACGTATCGCCGCGAGATACGGGAAATCACAATTTCTCCCACAAACAAAAGTGGCCGTGAGAAAATCTAACAATGGCACACCTGCGAAAATAATGGAAATTGTTCCTATGACCC
>MHYI01000032.1 GCA_001828295.1 Planctomycetes bacterium RBG_16_41_13
AACTGCCGCGCGTGCTGGTAAAAAACCAACCGTCTATGTCTGTGAAACCCGTCCCCTCCTACAGGGAGCACGGCTTACAATGTGGGAGTTAAAGATGGCAGGTATAAACTCTCATCTCATCTGTGATGGGGCCGCCGCTACTACAATTAAAAATAAAAAGATTGATTGCATAATAACAGGTGCAGACAGAATAGCCGCAAATGGAGATACGGCAAACAAGATTGGAACGTATGGGCTTGCAATCTTGGCTAAGGAGCACAAGATACCGTTTTATGTTGCAGCACCTTGCTCTACTTTTGATATTAGTAAGAAAACTGGGCTTGAAATACCAGTAGAGGAGCGGGCAACGTGTGAAATTACCATACCATACGGCCTGCGACTTGCACCAAGAGGAGTTTCTGCATATAATCCTGCCTTCGATATAACGCCTGCGAAATACATAACCTGCTTTATAACAGATAAAGGTATTATAAGACCGCCTTATAGAGAGAACCTGTTTAAGTTATCAGAATATTCGAGGGTACGTTAAACCTCTATATTTTTAATTGCCTTTAAGCCAAACCACATTGGGATAAATAGGGCTAATACTGTAATGGCTGTTATTCCTAATACTGCAGTTATACTCCACAGATGAGTAAACGCAAATCTTGCGGGATATCTAAACATAACGTAGCATAGTAGATGCTGGAGTAGTGTTATAGCTAAAACGAATGCCAAGCTCAGAACGAGGTTTAGCGTCCCGCCGAATCCTGATATTATTTTAGATGGATTATCCTCTCTGAAATTTGGATATATTGTTCCTAATCCTACAGATAGTCCTGACAGTCCTAAACATATAGCAAGTAGGGTAAAAATATGTAGAACAAAAAGTGCCGTAGGTACCCTAAGCATATAACTCGATATGCCAATCAGCAGTTCACTTATTATGAAAGATGAGACGACTGATAGAGTTAGTTTACTAAAGAGAATATTGCTCCTGTTTATCGGTGCCATACCTATAATCCAGAATCTGCGTCCTTCTAAGCTAAACTGTGGGAATATAAATCTACTTGTAAATGTAGCAAGGGTAAGCGATGTGGCAATAAGATTCATCTGCGCGACCATTACCTTCCAATATAGTTGTTTCTCATCATAGGCAAAAGTTCTCAGGTTTAAGAAATATAGCGCCAACAAACCAAAGAATATGAGGAATTGCGACCATTGGGCAGGGTCTCGAATAAAACTCTTTATATCCTTTATAACTATGTTCCTTGTCTCCTTCCTTATGTAAAATAGGCATACATTTAACAGTGTGTCGAATATATGATGTGATGAGATTATCCTGCGATGTGATAAGCCCTGTGAGACAAACCAACCCCTTAGGATGAACTTCTTAGCCAATAGATAAGCCAACATACCGAGGAAGGTAATATTAGAGAGTATTAGCAAAAAGAAAAAAAGTGCATCTGTATATTCACCTGTAGATAGAGAGAATATTCCTCGACAGACCCAGTAGCTGGGAAAGATGGGATTTCTGGCAAAACCTACGGTATCGAAAATCTCTTTTACAAGGAGATATTCTGTGGTTAATGTGCCGCGTAAAGTCAGGAGTTTAGATAGAAACACTAATGCACCACCGATAGCTATACCTATAATAGTTATGAAAACTCCCCTTTTTGTGCGTGGTAGGAATGTAGTAATAATCATAGCGGCAGTAGAACCGATTATAGAGGGTATAAGCGTGAAGGCGCCAAACAATATTATTGATAGGACGAGAAAATGCCACGATAATTTATAGAAAGCCATATATGCCGCCATAAGAGGGGTAGCTAAAAATAGGAGTGCCCACGAACTAAAAACTAAAGATTCAATCAAGCGATATACAAATACGCTTTCTACTCTTATGGGTGATGTAAGCAAGAAGGCAGTTTCCTTTGCTCTAAATAACGAAGTGTAAGAGATTATACCATTACTTATTACCAACATAATAGTTAGTGAGAAGAAGAATATATAAAAAATAGTAGCAATTAGATTATTAGTGTCAGCTGAGAAAGTTCCTAAGAACTTGAATAGATAAAGAAAGACCTTATACAGGGTTGTCCAGAATGCTATTGAGAAGGTAGTTAAAACGATAATCTTTAGGACAGGTTGATGACGTAGTAGCCGAATCTTATTTCTAAGCTCGGCTAACTTTAGAGATGTAAGTAGAGTTATATCGCTCATAATCTATTTATTGTGTCTCTTGTCTCCGAGGATTGTGAAGAAGATGTCCTCGAGGCGGTTGCTTTGTAGTTTATATATTGACTTAAGCTCATCCATAGTGCCGAGTGCTATCAGTTTACCGTTATTTATTATTCCCACTCTATCTGATATCTCCTCTGCTATTGAGATCAGATGGGTTGACATAAATATTGTTGTACCAGCGTTTGCTTCCTCTCTAAATAGATCTCTGACTAATTTGGTTGACTGTGGATCTAATCCTACGAGCGGTTCATCTACTATAAGGATTTTTGGTTTGCGAAGGAGTGTAGCTGACAGGACAAGCCGTTGTTTCATACCGTGTGAATACGATTCAGTAAGTTCGTTTATATAATCCTTCATAGAGAAGATATCTATGTATTTTTCTATCACATTTTTTGCTACGCCATCTACGTTATACATATCTGCTATAAAGTGCAGAAATTCCATCCCAGAGAGTTTGTCATATAGAAATGGTTCGTCAGGGATATAGGACATAATCCTTTTTGCCTCTAAATAGTGATTAGAGATATTGAAACCGCCGACCGTAATTTCACCTTCAGTAGGATTTAATAAACCTACTATCATTTTTATAGTTGTGGTCTTACCAGCTCCGTTCGGACCGAGAAATGCGAATATCTCACCGCTTTTTACCTCCAAAGACAAAGAGTTTACTGCGGCCGCATTACCGAACTTTTTAGTTACGTTTTTTAACGAAATCATAGTTATTTAATTGCCTCCCACTTAGAATAATTTAAGATATCGCCTTTGCTCAATTTACGTCTTTTATCAAGGATTAATCTATATATTGTGTTACCAAATGTAATTTGTCCCTCTAATATGCTACCATCTCCCTCCACCCAAACTGTATAATATGGTATCTTATCAGATGGATTTTTCCTTATCTCTATCCTGAAAGCATTAAGTATCTTGTCCTTGTAATAATATTTCTCTTTCATCTCTACAGATGCCCATGCAGGGATGAGATGAAACCCACCTCCTAATATGTTTATATCTATCATTTGAATCTTCCACTTCTTACCCACCTCAATTTTGCCTATATCGTATAGTGGAACTAAGCTATCCGATAGCATCGCATCTTTAGGAAAATCTATAGTGTCCTTGCCACTGCCTAAAGGCGTGGTAAATTCTATGTTAAGCTTATCTCCCACTCTTTTCCCTTTTATAGTTATCCTAAAGCCCATTGTATCTACCTTCATATTAGTAGATATAAGCTGAAAATTCCGGTCTATTATTGTATCAGTTGTAGAACGGATTTTATTCGATATGGGGATAATGGGAGTAGCAAGTGTTAGTTCAATCTTACTCTGCATCCTATAAGAGCCATCAGATTGCGGTAGTATTAGCGACTCCGCGACACCTATTTTCTCCGCACCTATGTAGAAATTCATACTCGTTAGTTCCGGTTTATATATTTCTTTTAGTGAGGTTCTATACGATGGCGGCTCATCATATTCTATGAACGGCATTATCTCCTTTTTTACAAGTAACGCCGTCATCATCAGCCAGAAGACGGTTATGATTATGGGTGTAATTAACCTTTTCATATAAGATGCTCTATATTACTCCTTACTAACAATCTCTGATTGAAGTTACTACTAAACATTTATATAATAATTATATCGCAAGATTACTTTTTTGCCACTTTAATTTTTATGTATGAAACAGCTGTTAAGATAGTTAAAAAACTGCGAAATGCCGGCTATGAGGCATATTTTGCAGGAGGGTGCGTCCGCAATAAAATACTTGGTAAAGAGGCAAAGGACTACGATATTGCTACTAATGCAATACCGGATGTTGTGCAAAAGATGTTTCCACATACAGTCGCAGTAGGGAAAGCATTTGGTGTAGTGGTAGTCCTTGAAAACAACCGTCAGTTTGAGGTGGCTACTTTTAGGGCTGACGGTAAATATTCTGATAACAGGCGTCCTGACTGTGTTACCTTCTCAGATTACAAAAGTGATATCTTACGTAGGGACTTTACTATTAACGGGATATTTTATGACCCTATTGAAAATAAACTGATAGATATAGTAGGTGGTGGGAAGGATATTAAAAATAGAATAATCTGCACCATAGGTAATCCTATAGAGAGATTTACTGAAGATAAGCTTAGAATGATGAGGGCAGTTCGTTTCTCGGCACAGCTTGGCTTCGTAATAGAGAGCGAAACTGAAAATGCCATTAGAAAGTTAGCTAATACGATAACTACTATAAGCTTTGAACGTATTCGTGATGAGCTTCGGCTTATCCTTCTTTCGGATAATAGAGCTGAAGGGTTAGATATGCTCTATAGGTTAGGGCTACTAAAAGAGATATTACCAGAGATAGTAGCGATGGACGGTGTACCTCAGCCACCAGAGTTTCACCCTGAGGGAGATGTATTCACTCATACGAAACTGTGCTTAAAGAATCTTGATAATCCCACGTTTGAGTTAGCAATGGCGGCTTTGCTACATGATGTGGGGAAACCACCAACTTTTGTAGTTGCAGACCGTATTCGTTTTAATGCACATGAGGTAGTTGGTGAAAGAATAGCAAAGAAGATTTGTCATCGTCTTAAACTTTCCAATGATGATACAGAGAAAATCTGTTGGATGGTGGTTAAACATATGACTTTCAAGGATATCACTAATATGAGAGAAAGCACATTAAAGCGCCTTCTTGCAAGTAAACATTATGATAATCTGGAGATGCTCTTTGTAGCAGATAAGCTTGCTGCTGATAAGGATATGTCAAACTATGAGTATCTGAAAGAAATGAAAGCTAAGTTCAGTGTAGAGGATATAAGACCAGAACCGTTAATCGGTGGTAAAGAGCTAATTGAAATGGGGTTTGAGCCAGGACCTATATTTTCCGTGATACTTGATAAGGTGGAAGATGCACAACTCGAAGGTAAAGTAAAAACGTGCGAGGAGGCAATCGGTTTTATTAGAGAGCATTTTTCAGACAGAATATAACTTTACATTTAATTAGTTAAAAATTATTATTGACAATTTATAGAGATTTTGTAACTCTTACCCTGTTTTAGTTTATTAGGAGCAGTCAAATTATGGCTATAGTAAAAGGTAAGGTTCTTGTCGCTGACGACGATATGAACCTGCGTAAGGTTATAGGGCTATTCTTAGAAAACGCCGGCTATAAGGTTATCGAAGCAAGAAATGGAAAGGAAGCAGTAGAACTCACCAACGAGAATATGCCAGACGCTATTATTTTGGATGTGATGATGCCTGTAATGGATGGTTTTAGCGCTTGCACGCAATTAAAAGAGTCAGCTGATACAAAGCACATACCCATAATAATGTGTACCGCCAGAAGCAGAAAGGAAGATATAGTTTCAGCAATTAAAGGTGGTGCAGAAGATTATATTGTAAAGCCGTTCACGAAAGATATATTACTCCAGAAAGTAGATAAGGTCATAAAACTAAAGGTAAAGAGCGACACTGCAAAGGTTGCAGTAGGTGATAAGAGAGAGTCCCCGCGTAAGCACACACGATGGACAATCTCATGGGGTGCGCGAATAGGCGGTGCTGAAAAACTTCCAGTAGAATATAAGTCACGGGTATTAAACATATCGCTTAAAGGACTTGCCTTTGAGTTTAACCGTTGCGAGACCTGCACAGGTTATGAGAAGGATTCTGTTCATCCTCAATGTCTTCTTGCCCCCTACGCCTTTAGATTTAAGGAAGCACAACAGCTTGATTTGGTTCTGTCTATATCTAAAGATATTATCATAGAAACAAAGGGTAAAATTGCACACGTATATCAGCCACCGGAAACACCTAAGACAGAGGTAGTCGGAGTAAATTTTATTGCCTTGAGTAGTGCTGATAAAAAGCTGATAGATGACTACCTTGCCGGCAAATTAACTGTAGCCGTATAGCTATTTAGCCCTTCTTTTCACTTCATAACTCCATTCACCGTTCTTTTTGACTGTAACTATGAGATAGTGATGAACTGGTTCTATGTCTTTTACATATTCGTGGAGTGGTGCTCCCCCCCCGCCGCTCACTATAAATTTTATGCCATTATGTTCTTTCTCGCCAAAACCATGTATATGACCAAAAAAGGCACCAAGAACGTTATTTTCTTTCTTTATTAGTGCAAGAAAATTATTCATGTTATTATAATTAGATGTATGTGCCTCCCAGAGTGGTGGTGGTTTATGCATAAAGATAAAGCACTTCTTACCCTCGCCAAGAAGTTTTGAGAGCCAATTTATTTGCTCATCATCTGGAGTATTACCCTTTGCATTGTCGAGTGTAATAAAGCGAAAGTCCCATAAATCGAAATAATAATACGTCTCACCAAAATAGTGTAGATAATGCTTTTTCCCACCGCTCCCAATTTCACCCTTGAAGGCATAATCATGGTTACCTGGAATGACAAGAAATGGATATTTGGATTGTGTTATCATCCTGATAAAGCGTCTGTATTCATTCTCCATACCATTGGGAACAAGGTCTCCGCTATTTATTATGAATAGTGGTTTTTTAGGGAGGTTATTTATCTCATCAATATGGGCTAAAAACACATCATCGCCATCTCTATTGTCGCCCATTACTATGAATGTAAACTCGTCGGGCTGTACACCACCATAGATTAGTTTTATTCTTGCTACCTCATCTGAGTTAAGATGAGGAGCAACCTCTGGCTCGCTTGCACAACACACTAAAAGTGTTAAAACCGTAGCTATAGTGTATAATCGTAAAAACGTTTTCATAAAATTTTCTCCTTTGATATCTTCATAAATGAGAGGATAATTATACGAAAAAGGTTGCAAAATACAATCGTAAAAAATAAACTCTATGTTATTAGTAAAGGAACGGTATAGTGCGTAAGATAGCATTAGTAAATCAAAAAGGAGGTGTCGGTAAGACCACAACCGCTGTAAATCTCTCCGCCGCACTTGCACGTCTTGGGAAAAGAGTTCTCCTTGTAGACCTTGACCCCCAATCAAATGCTACAGTGTCTTTTGGTATAGTGCCTCACGAGTTAAAGAATACAACCTATACGTTGTTATGTAACGATATTAAGTCGAATGATGTGATAAGAAAGGTTGCAGATAATTTGTTCCTAATTCCATCTAATATAGACCTTGCAGGTGCAGAATTAGAACTCTCAACAGCTATAGGAAGAGAGTCGGTGCTGAAGGATGCAATGGAGGGTGTAGATAACTTTGACTTTATATTTGTTGACTGCCCTCCTTCTATGGGCATCTTGAATGTAAACGGCTTGACATACGTAGATGAGGTATTTATCCCATTACAGTGTGAATTCTTCGCCCTTCACGGAATTTCACTATTACTTAGAACAATAGACCTTGTAAAGAAACGTCTGAATCCAACACTTACCATTAGCGGTATTATACCTTGTATGTTTGATATTAGAAAAGGCCTATCAAAAGAGGTAATAAGCGAGATAGAAGCATTTTTTAAGGAAAAAGTTTTCAAAACACGGATACGGGTTAATGTGCGGCTTGCCGAAGCACCAAGCCACGGAAAATCCATTTTTGATTATGCACCAGATAGCTATGGAGCGGAGGATTATATGAACTTAGCAAAGGAAATTCTTGGAATAATTACGCCATTAAGTAATGCTTCTGTGGATAATCAAATATCGCCAATCTTAAAGCAGATATAGATTCTACGTTTCTACTGAGAGCTCATCATTACTAAGAAAACTTTGCCATAGTTTATAGCGATTGGTTTTTACTTTATCTGCAATGACCGGGTTCTTCTTTGGTATAGCCGGCTGTTTTATTAATCGCATACCTGCTTCTTGTGGTGATCTGCCCCCCTTCTTCGTATTACAAGGATTACAAGCAGTTACCACATTTGCCCAACTCGATTTACCATTGCGGGATTTTGGTATAACGTGGTCTATACTTAGCTGGCTTGCCTGAAACTTACGTCCACAATATTGACACCTGTTCTCATCTCTTGCGAGAATATTCTTACGATTGAACTTTACTTCCCGTCTGGGCAATTTATCATACGTTACAAGGCGAATAACCTTAGGAACTAATAATGCATAATTAGGAGTATGTACGAAGGTCTCATGGTCAATAGGTGATATGGCACGAACTTGTGAGAACGTTATCCACTTACTAAAATCGAAATTATAGTATTGAGAGTTGTCAATCTCTACTGCCTCAGCATTATTTTTATAAAGAAGCGCAAATGCCCTCTTTGCATTTACTATCCTTATAGCTGAATAATACTTGTTAAGGACGAGAACGCTTTCAGTCAGTGGGGACTGGACAATACCGGTATGTGTAATATTTCCTCTACTACTACCATCTCCTCTCATAAACTATCACCATATATATTTTATATTTTGTCTTTGCAAAAAGCAAGCATTTGGAATAATATAATGCCATCATATGGCTAAAATTATAAAGAGGATATTCCTGGTTATATCGATAGTGGCTCTATCGCTTGTTATTATAACAGCACTTATTGCCTATTTTATACTACCTTTGTATCTGTCATCAGAATCAGGCAAGGCATTTCTTGAATCAAAGATGTCCGAGGCATTACATGGTAAGGTTACTATTGCCAAAACAAATATGAGTTGGACAGGTGGGCTAAAGGTAGTAGGTCTAAATATAGATAGTGCTATGCTCAGTGATATGAAGATATGGCTAAATGTTAACGAGGTAGAACTCGTGCCGAGTTATATTACTTTGCTGTCGAATAGCGTAGTTATTAGTTCTTTCACGTTGAAAGAACCTCATATAGAGGTAGAGTTTATAAAGGATAAAAAACAGCTACCTCATCAGAGTAATCTATCAACAAAACAACAAAGCAAAGTAAAGAAAGATGGCAGTATAGAGCCATCTAAAGGGTTTAGTGTAAAAGCTACATCAATTACAGATGGTAATATAAGATTTAGAGACCATAGTTATCCTGATTTTACACATATCAATCTAAATGGGAATATAGAAATACAGTCAAATGAAATTGATTCGGGTATATCATCTTTTAGTATGAACATCCAGAACGGCAGTGTAAAGGGGAGCGGATTTTATATCGCAGAGATGGGTAACGTAAGAGCAAATATGGATATTGAGGTTAGTAACTTGGAAAGTATATCAGATTTTAAGGATGGATTAAGATACCTTCTTCCCCTATTTCAGACAGGATTGGGTGATATAAAGTGTACTACTGATTTGAGGATAAAATTAGCCGGTAATGGAACTGACCTTCGTGATATGCTTGATAATGCTATAGGCGGTGGAGAGCTTAAAATAACAAATGGGCAGTTCACAAATAGCCCGGTAATGTCCGCTTTATCTACATTTCTGAACGAGCCATCACTCACATCACTGAAGTTTGACACTATAAGCGAACGTTTCACAATAAAGGACGGGAAAGTATATAACACCCTTACCGAGGCAATCGGTAAATCAGCGAATCTGACATTGAGCGGATGGGTAGATTTTGATTTGAATATGGATTACAGAATTATATTGGATGAGAAAGTTGTATCAAAGCTTGGCAAGGATATCTCTCGCATAGTTAATATCGCTAATAAGGCAGGCGGCGTTAGATTAAAAGGCAAAGTAATATC
>MHYI01000033.1:0-1517 GCA_001828295.1 Planctomycetes bacterium RBG_16_41_13
TGAATTTTTTCCATTATCTGCAGACGCCCCCGCCTCGTCCACTTTTTTTAACTGCAGAATATACGGTAAACAGAGATTTAATAAATATTTTTTCCGCAGAAGAAGAAATGAGTCTTGAAAAACTGGAAAATCTGATAAACGAGACGAAACGCTGGCCATTTGCCATTGATAAAGACGCCATCGGTTTTGCAGCAAACGTATGGATAAATTCACGCATGGAACGGTTACGAAAGAAACCAAGCGACATCAGTCTTGTTGAGGAAATCGACGCCGTGATAAAACTATTAAACTCTCTCTCCGTTAAGCTGGACATGTGGGAGGCGCAAAATATTTATTTCCATATCGGAAAAAACATTTACCACACAATGAAAGAAAAGTCATTAACCGAAGACCCCCGTTTTAAAAGATGGGAAGAGGCATTTAAAAAACTGGGATATTATCTGGGGGTGAAGGTGTCGTAGGAAATGACTCCCTTCTGTAAATTTCAAAACAGAAAAAATCAGGCGGGCAACAATAAGGAACAATTATAAATATTACCATCGAAGAAAGGAAATATAACATGGCATTAACCAGGAAGAAATCGAAAAAGGAAACGGTCACGTTTCCGCTTAGTGTTTTTGAAACTGCTGATACAAAAGAAGACCTCGAAGACTGGCTTCTATCACAAAATCCTGAATTTATAAACAAAATGCGCAAAACAAGAGAAGAAGATAAACAAGGAAAAGAGAAAGACTGGCAAGTTCTCAAGGAAGAACTATGTATAAAATAACGCTCTTACCTGATGCCGAGGATTCTTTTAAAAACCTGGATAAACCCCTACAAAGAAGAATTGCCCAAAAGATTGATTGGCTTGCTGAAAATGCCGATAAAGTAATCCATCATCCCCTCAAATCTCTACCCGATGATTTACGCGGCCTTTGCAAAGTCAGGGTTGGTGATTATCGTATAATTTACTGGATATATGACAATGCAAAACATATAAAGATTTATGAAATTGAACATAGGGGAAAAGATTATCATTCTATAAAAAGTTAATGTTTGGTGTATGCTGCATCTGGGGAAAATGTAGAGACGCATTGCATGCGTATCTACAAAAATATTGAAATTCCTAAACGTTTAAAATATTTATCAATGATAAATATTTGACCCTTTTTGCCTTTTATCTGGGGGTTAAGGTGCACATAGTAAATTAAAGCATTTAGATTTATGATTTGGGATTTTAAATCGTACTTCGTAAATCCCTGTACGGAATAGAAATAAATTTTAAAATGTAAACACAACACACCATGAACAAAAGAAGAAGCGGCATATTACTACATATAACATCACTCCCATCGCCATATGGCATCGGGGATTTCGGGCCATGCGCCTACAAATTCATCGACTTCCTGGCAGAAACGAAGCAGTGTTTATGGCAAATCCTGCCGTTAAATCCCACAGCTACCCCCTATGGAAACAGCCCCTATAGCAGTTGCTCCGCCTTTGCGGGAAACCATATCGTGATAAGCCCGGACATG
>MHYI01000033.1:1731-6301 GCA_001828295.1 Planctomycetes bacterium RBG_16_41_13
CCCTTAAAGAACATTTCCAGGGAAAGGCATGGAGCGACTGGCCTGCGGAAATAAAGCACAGAAAACCTGACGCAATGAATGAATGGAGAGAAAAATTAAAGGAACGAACAGAAAAAGAAAGGTTTATCCAATACATATTCTTTAAGCAATGGCACAAACTCAAAGAGTACTGCAATAACAAAAACATACAAATAATCGGAGATATCCCCATTTATGTTACGTATGACAGCGCGGATGTATGGTCACATCCTGAATTATTTAAATTGGATAAAAACGAACAACCGTCATTCGTTGCGGGGGTGCCGCCTGATTATTTCAGCGAAACAGGACAACGATGGGGAAATCCTATTTATACGTGGGATTTTCATAAAGAAACGGGGTTTTTGTGGTGGATTAAACGTATTGAACATAACCTGAAGCTTTATGATATTGTCCGGCTCGATCATTTCAGGGGTTTCGTCGCATACTGGGAAATCCCCGCACAAGAAGAAACTGCCATAAATGGCACATGGGTTGACGCTCCCGTTGAAGATTTTTTTACCACTATTTTTAAACACTTTCCCAATGTTGCCCTTATTGCCGAAGACCTCGGTACCATTACCCCTGATGTAAAACTCGTTATGCAAACGTTTCAATTCCCCGGCATGAAACTTCTCATTTTCGCATTTGGCGATGATATCGCCAGAAATCCTTACATTCCTCATAATTATGAAAAAAATTCCGTGGTATATACCGGCACCCATGACAATAACACCATAAAGGGATGGTTTAAAAATGAGACCAACGAAGAAACACGAAAAAAACTTTTCAAATATCTTGGAAGAGAGGTTTCCGAAGCGAATGTGTATCGGGAATTAATACGACTAGCAATGATGTCCGTTGCAAACACGGCGATCATTCCTATGCAGGACATCCTTGGGCTTGACGAGGAAGCAAGGATGAATCTGCCGGCAACCACTGAGAACAACTGGGAGTGGAGACTGCTTCCCGAACAACTTACGCCCTCCGTGGCGAGTGAATTGAGAGAAATTACCGGAATTTACGGGAGGGGCTGATATGATGCAAACACACTTTCGCATCCCACGCATACCTATTGCTACCTACAGACTACAACTCAATAAACATTTTACCTTCCCTGACGCAAAAAAAATAGTCGCCTATCTGCATGCTTTGGGCATAAGCGATATCTATTGTTCTCCCTACCTGAAGGCTGGGGAGGGCAGCCTTCACGGGTATGACATCGTTGATCACCATTCATTGAATCCTGAAATCGGCACAGAACAGGAAATGGATGAATTATCCCGCGAGCTTGAGCATTATGGAATGGGGCACATATTTGATCTGGTGCCAAACCATATGGGCATTGCGGATAAAGAGAATATATGGTGGATGGACGTGCTGGAAAACGGGATGAGTTCCTGCTATGCGAATTTTTTCGATATAGACTGGAATCCCATAAAGTATGAATTAAAGAATAAAATACTCCTTCCCGTCCTGGGAGACCAATACGGCAACGTCCTTGATAATCAGGAATTGACCCTGACGTTTGAAAACGGCGCTTTTTTTATACTTTACTACCATCACAAATTCCCCTTACGCCCACAAACATACCCGGAGATTTTAAAACACCGGCTGGCGGAATTAGGGAAAACCTTACCGGAGGAAAACCCCCATCTGACAGAGTTTTTAAGCATTTTAACCGCCATTGACCATCTTCCCGCATACACGGAAACGGAAGAAGAAAAAATCAGGGAACGGCGCCGCGAAAAAGAGGTGATTAAAAAACGACTCCATACCCTTTACAACGAAAGCCCGGAGATCAGGCATTTTATCGATGAGAATGTGCTGCTGTTCAACGGACAAAAAGGGGGCACGGAAAGCCTTGACCTCCTCGACAACCTGCTGGACAAACAGGTGTACCGGCTTTCCCACTGGCGAGTCGCCACCGAGGAGATTAATTACCGGCGGTTTTTTGATATAAGCGAACTCGCCGCAACAAGGGTAGAAGAGCCGGATGTTTTTCGGGAAACCCACGAACTTGTGTTTCGCTTCATCCGGCAAGGGAAGGTAACAGGGCTGCGGGTAGATCATCCCGACGGATTGTACTGTCCGCCTGAATATTTTAAAGAATTACAAAAGAACTGTTATCTCCTGACCCTTGACGGGAACGGGAAAAATTCAAAAAATAATCGCGCATCAGAGGATGAACAATCAGAGGAAAAGGCGCTAAAACAATACCAGGAAATACTTGCAGGGGAACCGCACTATAAACCATTCTATATTGTGGGAGAAAAAATACTAGGCAGGTCAGAAAGGATACCGGAAGACTGGCCAATTTTCGGCACAACAGGATACGACTTTCTCGCCGCTGTGAACGGCATATTTGTTGAAACAAGGAATGCAAAGGAATTTGATAAAATATATTCCCGGTTTATTAAAGAGACAATACACTTTCACGAAATTGTCTATGAAAAAAAGAAGCTCATTATGCAAGTGGCAATGTCAAGCGAAATCAACACACTGGGACACTATCTGAACCGCATCTCTGAAAAAAACAGGCATACCAGAGATTTTACGCTCAATAGCCTGACCTACGCGATTATTGAAGTAATCGCATGCTTTCCAGTTTACCGGACATACATTCATTCCTCAGCGGTAGACGAACGGGACAAACGTTATGTTGAACATGCCGTTTCCAGGGCAAGGCAAAAAAATCCCGCCCTTAATGAATCGATTTTTTTCTTCCTTAAAGACGTCCTTCTCAACAATTATCCCGGATATTTTAAAGATGAAGACAAAAAGGAATGGCTTAATTTTACCATGAAATTTCAGCAGATTACTGGTCCGGTTATGGCAAAAGGGGTAGAGGATACTGTTTTTTATGTATATAACCGCCTTATATCACTGAATGAAGTTGGCGGCAGCCCTGACTGGTTCGGGACTCCAATGGAAGCCTTTCACGGACAAAATACGGAGAGGGCAAAATTATGGCAGCATTCCCTGTTAACCACTTCTACCCATGATACCAAACGAAGCGAAGACGTCAGGGCACGCATCAACGTCCTCTCTGAAATGCCGGCAAATTGGAGAGAATGCGTGATAAAATGGAGCAGAATCAACAAAAAACACAAACTTCTCGTAGAAGATATGGCCGCCCCTTCCAAAAATGAAGAGTATTTATTTTATCAAACACTTATTGGCGCCTGGCCTCTTGAATCAATGGACGATTCAGGGTATGAAATTTTCAAAAACAGGATAAAAGACTACATGCTCAAGGCGTCACGCGAGGCAAAGGAAAACACGAGCTGGATAAGCCCACATACGGCATACGAAGAGGCATTGATGCATTTCATTGACAACGTAATGAACAGGAAGCAAAACAATGCTTTTTTGCATGATTTTAAAAGGTTTCAGAAAGAGATTTCACATTATGGCATCTATAATTCAATTGCACAGACATTGCTAAAGATAACTTCTCCCGGAGTCCCGGATATTTATCAGGGGAATGAAATATGGAGTTTTTGCCTTGTGGACCCTGATAACCGCATGCCAGTTGATTATGGCATGCGAATGAGCATGTTGGAAGAATTAATAATGCAGGAAACAAGCGGCGGGATGGAGGCCATTATTACAAATATGATAAAAAACAGGGAAAATGGCATGATAAAACTGTATGTTACCCATAAGGCGCTTACCTTTCGGAAAGAGAACAGGGCGCTGTTTGAAACGGGGAATTATACGCCCCTTGCGGCTGCGGGAACAAGAGCAAATAATGTATGCGCATATGCAAGAAACAGCAACACCAGCACCGCGCTTGTCGTCGCACCCCGGTTCATGACGCAAATTCTTTCCCATGCGGAAGAGTTGCCATTTGGAAAGCGCGTGTGGGAAGATACCTTTCTTTCCCTCCCTTTTGAAGATAGCGCAGCAGGATACCAAAACATTTTTACAGGAGAGGTTGCGAAAACCACTATTCATAATAATACAAAAGGCATATTCCTTTCAGAAATATTTACCACCTTTCCGGTGGCCATGATGGAAAGAATTTGTTAAGGTATCATTAAACAATAATTGTTGCCAAAAACAAAGCCATGCAAATACCTATAAAAAATAGTGCTGCTATTGAAAAAGAACAGAAAAGTTTTCATACCCGTTTTTTGTCAGAAGAGGCAAAACAACAGTTGATTATTGACTTTAAACAGGCAAAACAACGGCTCATTTTTCTTGATTACGACGGCACTTTGACGCCGTACGCAAAACATCCGCTCATGGCAAAACCCGGCGAAAAACTGCTTTTGTTACTGAAACGTCTTTCGGGCAATCTGAACAACGATGTCATTATTGTCAGCGGACGCGGCAAGACCCTATTACAGAAGTGGCTTGGTTTGCCCGATATCGCACTTGCCGCCGAACACGGTGCCTGGATAAAAGAAAAACACTGCGGCTGGAAGCTTAGCGGTTCTTTTTCAAGTAACTGGAAACCGAAGATACGTCTAATCCTTCAACAATACACAGATCGTCTGCCGGGATCATTTATTGAGGAGAAGGATTTTTCCATCGTATGGCATTA
>MHYI01000033.1:6380-7609 GCA_001828295.1 Planctomycetes bacterium RBG_16_41_13
GGCATAGAAATTTTGCAGGGCAATACCGTAATCGAGGTGAGAGCCGCAGGGGCAAATAAAGGCATTGCGGGAATCTACTGGACTGAAAAGAAACAACCTGATTTTATATTGGCCATCGGAGACGACCTCACCGATGAAGACCTGTTTTTTGTACTTCCGGAAACAACATATTCAATAAAAGTGGGGACATCACCTTCATTTGCAAGATACCATTTGTCAGAAAATCAACAACCGGCGGTCATAGAATTGCTTGAAGAATTGGCGAAAAGCTGATATATAAAAATATCGTAACAATTTAGTTTTTTGAAAATTGTAAAGGGCGTAATCTCACCGCAAAGGCGCAAAGAACGCAAAAGGAAAAACAAGAACCATAATACAAATGGAATTTTTAAATTTTAGATTTTGAATTTTGAATTTTAAATTACCGGTAATTTAACATAACATCTTTGCGTCCTTTGCGCCTTTGCGGTGAGATTTTTTTTCAAACTGCTAAAGTGTTACAAAATATCTTATTTCAATATCCTTAACTAATAAAGATACTTCTATGAAAAAAAGAATTGCAAAAATCGAAAGAAAGACCAAAGAAACGCAAATTGAGCTGGTTTTGAATATTGACGGAGAAGGAATCTGCAACGTTAATACAGGGATTGGCTTCTTAGACCACATGCTCGAATTGCTAACCAAGCATGCCTTATTTAATTTAGATATTACCGCACATGGCGATATTCAGGTAGATGGCCACCACACGGTTGAAGATATTGGGATATGCCTTGGCCTGGGGATAAAAGAGACATTAGGCGACAAAAAAGGAATCCGGCGTTTTTCAAACGCCAGTATCCCCATGCAGGAAACGCTGGCAAATGTGGCTATAGACATAAGCGGAAGGTCAGCGCTGGTATTTAATGCAAACTTTCATAATGAAAAGATTGGCAATTTTGATGTAGAACTTATTCGGGAATTTCTTGAAGCATTCACAACAAATGCAGGCGTTAATTTACACATAAATATACCTTACGGCACAAATTCCCATCATATGGCCGAGGCGGTGTTTAAAGGACTGGCAAAGGTATTGTGCGAAGCCGTCCGCCTTGATGAACGCATAACCGGCATACCTTCAACGAAAGGAGTACTTTAATGTTACATGACCGTTCTTTTCTGTTTTTCCCAAAACCTGAACGCATCTTCTCAAGGAAAGGCATTTCCTATGTTCTTTACATAGCATTCCTTTT
>MHYI01000033.1:7675-7783 GCA_001828295.1 Planctomycetes bacterium RBG_16_41_13
TATGTTTCGGCATAATTTACAACGTACCGGACTAAGTCCTTATAAAAGCATTCAAAATCCGGTGATACAATGGACATTCCAAACAGAAGGAGCTGTGACCTCTTCACC
>MHYI01000033.1:7939-8304 GCA_001828295.1 Planctomycetes bacterium RBG_16_41_13
ATGGGATGGCAACCTTTATGCTTTAAATGCCAACGGGAGTTTATTGTGGAAATATGCAGCCGAAGGAGGGATTATTTCGTCTCCGGCAATAGCGCCGGATGGAACAATTTATTTTGGATGCTGGGATAAAAAATTACATGCAATTACTTCGGACGGAAAATTAAAATGGACGCAGCGAACCGCTGACCACATAGTTTCATCTCCGGCGATAGCACCGGATGGTACGGTATATTTCGGCTCTGAGGATTATTATTTATTTGCCATGACGCCGGAAGGAAAAGCACAATGGAGTTTCGGAACGCGGTATATTCTGGATGCGTCTCCCTTAATCAGGCAAAATGGCGATATCTGCGTAGGATCAGAAG
>MHYI01000033.1:8351-8738 GCA_001828295.1 Planctomycetes bacterium RBG_16_41_13
TACAATACCTTATATGATATTGATTCATCCGCTGCAATTGATACAGAAGGCGACCTTTATGTTGGTTCCGGGGATAACAATCTCTATGCATTTACCACCGATGGAAAGTTGAAATGGACATTTGCGGCAGGAGGCTCAATTTGTTCTTCACCAGCGGTTACATCAGACAATGTTATCTATTTCGCATCGGGAGATAAAAAAGTTTACGCATTGGACCAAAACGGCAATTTGAAATGGTCTATCACTACCGGAGATGCGGTCGAATCATCGCCCTGCATAGACAAAGACGGCACAGTATATATCGGTTCCAACGATGGAAAGCTCTATGCAATAGGTGAAAAAAACGCCAATAACTAAAGGAGCACAAAACGGAATCCACGGAACACA
>MHYI01000033.1:8768-9052 GCA_001828295.1 Planctomycetes bacterium RBG_16_41_13
AAGGTAATACATGAAAGATATTGAAAAAACCAAAAGGAATTAACGTTTGAGTTTCAGTGCTACTATCCATCAACTTCTTGTTTTTTATGCTCGTTTTTCATGATGCATAACCGTAAGGCATTTATTAGTAGAGACGCACGGCCGTGCGTCTCTACTAGTTTTGAGCATTGAGTTTTTTGGTAACAATTTAGTTTTTTGAAAAACTCCAGGCGGGTTCAGGTTTGCAACCTGAACCCATAGTTTATTTGGCGAATAGCGCTCTATGTATCTAAAATGGCTAAATC
>MHYI01000033.1:9148-9357 GCA_001828295.1 Planctomycetes bacterium RBG_16_41_13
ATTTTGAACATACCCTATTCCTTATCGCACAACGTTTTTTGGTGCGACGAACCTCGTCGCACTACATGAGTTTTCAAAAAGCTAACGTGTTTCAAAATGTTACGTTTTTTGTCATTTGAATTTGTTTCGTATTTCGATATTCGTATTTCGAATTTGGTTGCGGCCACAGGCCGCTACAGGCTGCAGCCCTGTGAAGTTTTTAGATAAAA
>MHYI01000033.1:9448-9732 GCA_001828295.1 Planctomycetes bacterium RBG_16_41_13
TACATTACGCCTTCATTTTCACTTTCACATCTTTAATCTCTTCAAAAGTCTGACCTGCACCAGGCAACTCACCGGCGCCTGAACCACCTTGTACAGCAGCGCCCATTTTCTTTGCGCCCAGTTCATCCATATAGGTGGCAAACCAGTAGAGGAATGTTACAAAGAATGCACCTCCCACAATATTACCCAAGGTAACCGAAACAAGATTCCATCCGAACATCTTGCCGAAGTTGATAACAGCAGGATCATGGGGCAATAAACATGCCAGCGTCATAATAGTCATA
>MHYI01000034.1:0-5974 GCA_001828295.1 Planctomycetes bacterium RBG_16_41_13
CAGACCCACCCGGGCATTGGCAGTCCACGAAATTTTTACACTTTTTTGGAGTATGCGTTCAGCCAGTTCCTTGCACCGGTTTTTATTGACGGTCATGGTGTCGTCTTCAAAAAAGACGGCCTTCGCCTGCGGGAAATTCTCTCTGATGTATTCCATCTCTGCAACCACATTTTCCACGCTTCTTACCCGGAATCCGCGCCCCATCAGTGTCTGCGGGTATACGCAGAAGGTGCACGGGAACGGACATCCCCTGCTTGTGGTGATAGTTACCATGGGATAGAGGGCGTTGGGATTGAAGTAATTTTCTATTTTAAGAAATTTTTTGTAGACCGTGCTTACAAACGGCAACTCATCCAGATTTTCTATGTAAGATCTTCCGGGGTTGTGAATGATGTTGTTTCCTTCGCGAAAACTCAGTCCTGATACGTTTCTCAAATTTCCCTGAGTTTCAAGGGTTTTAGCGAGGTCTAACAGGGTGTAGTCATACTCATAGCGTGCTATAGCATCAACCCGTTTATCTATATTCAGGGTTTCGTCAGGAAGCGCTGATACATGGGTTCCTACAAGGGTTATAAAAGAAGATGGACATCGTTCTTTCAACTGGCCGGCAACGGCAACGTCGTTGTAAATACTCGGTGTGCTGGTATCCAGAATGATGAGAGCAGGTTGAGACTCCCTCACTCTCTTAATGATATCGTCAGGAGAGTATCCATCGGCAGGAGCATCTACAAAATCAACCTCAAATCCATTTTCACTTAAGACTCCTGCAGCATAGGCCAGCCACATGGGAAAGTACAGAGTCCCGCTCTTGGTTACGGCAGGGCTGCGCTGCGGGCGGGAAAATTTTGCAAGAAATGGTGGATTAAGTAATAAGATTCTCATAATATTTGTTTTATACCGATTATAGTTTACGATTGCGACTTACTTTCCAATAAATGTCTCGCCACTTTTAGTCCCTGGCTGACAGCCGAATGTGATAAGCAGAAAAAGTACCCTCCTTTTCGGCCAACAGAATATAAGTTCCGATAGTTATGTATTACTTTGAGCGCCTCCTGAACCTTTTTCTCGTAATCAAGTTCGTATACGGGCATACACTCTTTCAGCCTGAAAAGTCTCTGCTGGCGGAGTTCGGTTTTCTTAAAAAGTCCCATTTTTTCTATATCGCTAACAACCCGTGCAACGATCCCGTCGTCTGATGTATTTTGTAAACGTGTTAAATTATTTAATTCAAGGCAAATACCTTCTTTATCAGGCAGGCTTTTGTCACCGTAGATATGATCGGGATAGTATATTCGGTTGAAAATCAAATCCTCCTGTGGATGAAAGGTGTAAACAAATGGACGGGACGTTTTTTTCTTTCGATTATAAGTTAGACAGACGATGAACGTGTCTACATATTTAATTGGAGGAATTCTGTCACCTAAAAGGTTATTTAGTTCATTTATTGATCCGGTACAGATTACGTCTTCTGCTAAAAATGTCTTATCACCCGCTTTTACGCTTATGATGCGGTCTTTGGTTTTGTCGAAAGATATCGGGCCGCAATTTAATATTGTTTCCCCTCCTGCGAGAGAGTATTTTTCCCAGAGTTTTTGGGGAATTACTCCAAACCCTTTGGCAGGATAATGCCACGATTTTGATGGAGGCCCTTTTTTAGGCATTTCCTTATGTTGATAGATATCGCGGTCAGTCCGAAAAAACCAGTCACGGTGCACTTTGTCTCCGGTAATGCATGTCTTCTTCAGGATAAATGAGGAAAGGAGATCATTATAAAAAGAATGACCTGCCTTTTCTTCGAATGAAGACTGCAAGGAGTTTTTGTCAAAGGATTTGTCTGAATTTTTCCTTAACCACATTAAAATCATCTCTTGTTTATATTTCCAGGGGTAGAACAGCAAATCCCAAATATTGGGCGGAAATCTCCAATATTTCCCTTTGTAATGGATAGCAACATTCCATTTCCTGGAAATTACATCGTTATCTAATAATTCTAATAATAATTTATCGCCTTCTAAATCTTGATTGAGCGGTAATACATGAGGTCCAAGGTCAAATGTTATATCGTCCAACACGTAGGTGCGGCAATTTCCTCCAATGGAACCTTCGCTTTCCAGAAGCACGCATTTCTTTCCGGCGCTGGCAAGTGTATATGCTGCCGTTAAGCCTGTCATACCGGCTCCTGCGATTATTGTAATTTTTTCAGATGATTCCCTATTCATTTATCTATTCCTTAGAGAGTGAATTTCGTTAGCATAAATATTTTATTAAATTACCATTACTCTAATTCCGTTCATACCACAATACACACACAGATTTACCATCCTTTAGGAATTTATAGGCATAGATGCCTTCACCCAGGTTTAAAGGTATTATATTACTGCTGCCTGTCAGTTTATCTACCATCAGCTTGTACGAATAATACGCAAGTTTTTTGTGAGATTTACCTTCATTAAGAGGGTTATGAATAAGGCCAACTGTGTCAAAGTAGTTGTTGACTCCTTGTCCACCAAGGTTATGACGATCTACCAATCCATATGTCCAGAATATTTTCTTTACCCCGAGGCTTAAAGGATAAACATAACTTTTTACGAGTTCGGCTGCATGATCAACTTCTGACTTTTCTTTTAAAAACACACCCGGCAGGGGGTTACTAGGTTTACCACAATACGTGGACATTTCAGTAATCCAAATAGGGATGTTTTTGTAACCTAAACTATCTAATTTATTGCGTATGTCGCTAACAAGCGTCTTCATATTATGACCTTTGACTGCTCTATAATCTCCGCCCGCTTCAAGAGACCAGTGAATATCAACGACATCAAAAACCCTTTCCTCCGGGCTTTCTTTCATTTTCGCCAGCGCTTCCAACATGGGGACATAAAATCTGTAAAACCCATCCGGAGTAGCTATCCCGGCCAAAAGCACCTTTGCATTCGGGTTAGTTTCTTTAATTACCTTATAGGATATTTTAACTAACTTAGCGAAGTTATTCGGGGTATCTCTCCATCCTATTCCATCCGGTTCATTTTCTATCTGCCAGTAACGTATAACCGGTGATCCTGGTGCATCATCAATACCATCGCCATCAAATCTTTCAACAACTCGTTTTAAAAAAGATTGATATTCCATTAGGTGTTTTGGTAATTTTGTAACAGGAATGCCGGGTACTTTTAAAGTCCTTATTCCCTGATCCCATTTATTAAAGCAGAGAACGGTAACCACCGTGTTAACATTATGTTTATGGAATAGAGAGACGCAATTGTCAATGCGAGACCAATTGTATTTTCCTTTTTCCGGCTCATCTGCATCCCATACAACTCCTGATGGGCCTGAAAGCCGTATCCAGTGTATTCCCAGGTCGTCAAGGCGTGTGTCGTAAGTATCAACAGGCGGTTCATGAATGCCAAACGGAGAGGTTTCTCCGGTATCAGTTGTTTTTTCGCTGACGTCTGAAATATCCTCCACAAAAACAGGCTTGTTGGTTAATGTCAACGTAACTTTCCCGTCTTTTACATCTACTGGCCGTGGCGTAAATGCCTTCCGGGAATCCTTTACATCTTTTCCCGTAGTGAAGTCGGGCACTGCACTTGTAACGCGTACCTTCGTCGCACTAAGGGGCAACGCCACGGTAATTTGATTCGTTGGTAAATCCTTCATTTTTTCAAGCAAAGATTTCGCCTCCAGGATCAATCTGAAAGACTCGTCATAATTACCCTTTCCTGCTGCCTCTCTGGAAAGCCTATCAAGTTCCTCAGCCTTAGAGACATTGAATCCCTGCGCCTTCCTCTGTTCCATTAATACGTGCATTTGTTGAGCATGCTGAGCGACGGCATCTAAATTAATCCTATTTTCATTTGCCGCATCTATACCTTTCATTTGTAACAAAGCAACAAACACGACGACCATTAATATTCTATTTTTTCCTATGCTCATTTTATTACCCTTTTATCAGACAAAGTTTACCCAGTTGTTTTTCTACGGCAAAGATTACCGCATCTATGCTTATTGCTTCCATGCATTCAGGGTTCTCACAGCCCGGAAAAACGCTATTGCAATAACATGGACTGCATGGATATGCGCTTTGGATCGCAATGTGTTTTTCATTTTCCTCTATAATTGTTTTGGCCCGGCTTGGCCCAAAAAGGGAAACAGTAGGCGTATCCATTGCTATTGCAATATGCAACGGCGCCGAATCATTTGCTATGAGAAGAGAACACTTTTTGATTAACGCAGCGAGTTGCTTTAAATTAGTTTTGCCGCAGGCGTTAATTATTTCTGCATGAGAAAGTTTTATAAGCCTCGATATCAATTTTTCTTCGTCTGAAGAACCAAAAGCAATTATCTTTGCATCGTAATTAGCAGAAAGCATGTCAATTATAGCTGCATATTTTTCTACCCCCCAACGTTTTTGATAAACAGTATCCCTGGTGTTTTTGCCGCCACCGGGAAATATTCCAACCAGAATGTTTTTGTCCGTTACCGAGTTGGACTTTAAAAAGGCATCTGCAAATTTAATGTCATCCCCGGAAATATTTATCCTGAGCCGTTTGTCTGTTATTTCTGCTCCTGCCAAACTCGCGATATCTAAAAAAACATCACCTGTCCATCTTTTGTCCGTAATATCCCACGGTACACTCCGGGTAAGTGAAAAACCAGAACCATCCTTATCAAAACCTATTCTGAATGGAATACCAAATGCTTTAACAAGGAGGTGTATAAGGGACGAATATTGAAAAATAAATGCCATATCAAATTTTTTCATCCTTACCCGGTGAATTAATTTTATTATTTCTATCGGTTTAGGGGCAAAAAGCGCTGTTTCGTCAAAAGCTAATAATTCATCAATATCTGTATTTCCTTGAATAATCCTCATCGACGATAAACCGGTAAGCAGTCCAATATGCGCATTTGGATACTTGTTACGCAATGCCTTTATTGACGGCGTTATCATTATAGTATCGCCAATAGCGTGTGTTTTAACCAATAATATTCGCTTAGGCGAATCAGGAAATTGCGGCTCGGCCTTGTTTCGCAATTTCACAATTGAATGAATATATAATCCCATTTTAATGATATTTTTTACTAATTTATTCATTTTTAACCAATAAATTCCCCTCGTAAAACTCATCCCAAAAATGCCATTGATGGGGATAAGTGCGGACATCTTCTTCCAAAATTCTAACAAATTTCTCAACATTTTTTAAGATACTTGCAGTATCATCGCTTTGCGTTTCAAAATGAAGAGGCGGATGAATGACAACTTTATATTTATTCATGCCGTTTTGATACAGTGATAACGGCAACACCGAAGCGCCTGTTTTGCAGGCAAGGGAGACCCAGCCGGCGGGGAAACGCGCGTCATTATCAAAAAATTTAGCAGTAACATATTTCCCAACAAATCTGCTAGCGCCTCCCGCATCTCCGGCAGTCATTAATACTTCATTATTATTTAACGCAGTAAATAACGGTCTCATGAATTTATTAGCATATAACATTCTGGCAGGAATTTTGCCTTCCTCAATCCTTAACCTGGTCTTTGCCTGAACTTCTCGTCCAATATAACTTATGCCTTCAGTGGTTCTGTAACCGAGCTGATTCATCTTATAACCCCTGTAGCCTAAGGCGCACAACGATAACTGAGCAGGTCCGAAATGGGCGTGAACCAGGATACAACCTTTCTTTTCTGCCAGGGCAGCATCTAAAAAATTTAAACCTTCCACGGAGACAAATTTTTCAATATTCTCTTTATTCAGTTTCGGAAATAAAAATATTATCAGTCTGTCTATATAGTGGGTCTGCATATTCTTTCTAACTATTTTAGACACCTCGTTTTCCTTTATGCCGTCTTTAAAAGCTTTTTTGACGTTTGTTTCTATAACGTCTCTCTTTTTTTTATTAAAATAATAATGGACATCGCCCATCCTCCTGTAGATAAAGAGAGATACGGAAATAGGTACGAGATGTATCAACCATC
>MHYI01000034.1:5993-7657 GCA_001828295.1 Planctomycetes bacterium RBG_16_41_13
CAGTCTTAAGACATCTCGAAGTAAGCCCTCTCTAACTATCATTATGAAACTCCTGCAGGCTTAAAGTGACCCAACTCTTGCTTGGCTAGATTAAGGGTTGCAACGGTTAGACCGAAAAAGAACCAGATTTCTGGTGTGTTATATTCAAAGTCGATAGTTCCATGGGTAAGCGTAGCAACCAAACCGCCACAGCAGCAAAGAAACATTAACTGGAGATTTGTCTGCTGAAACTTCACCATTTTCAGAAAATCTCTTAAGAAAACAAAAAAAGCTAACGAAACAATGGCTATCCCAATAAGTCCAAGATCAAATAAGGTAGAAAAATATATACTATGCGCATGTGGACAACCTCCATTGGGTGCATCCAGATATGCTTTTGAAGTCCCGGCACCCATTCCTTTGAGTAAATTGCCTTGCAATAATTTTTTCATACCCGGTTTATATAATACGTCTACTCGTGATTGTAAAGAAGCTGCTTGGCTGGCAGATACGATCCTCGGAGATTTACTCTCACGGGTAATTACAACCTGAAGCACAAGGAGAGAAATGATAATTAAGTGTATTAAAACAAAGTTTCGAAAGAAATTCTTTCTGAATCTTTGAACAAATAATAGCAAGAAATAAAACATTGCAAGCATGCCCATTAATCCACCTTTAGACAGAGTTAAAATATGGGCAAACATCATAAATACGACGATGGCAGAGAGTACTATTTTTTTTGTCAGGCTATTTACCGTGAGCACCATGCCTATGGCTATGCAAATAGTCAGATTTAAAATGAGAGCGGTCTCATTCGTATTAGCAACACTCTCAGCGCGAATGGGTGGCGCCAACAAATAGAGTTTGAACGTCAGCCATTTTAAAATACCGATAGTGTATATTTTTTTCCCGTCTAACATAGCAGAAATGAAAGTGAATATGGCAACAGCGGCACCAAAAGAAATCCAACACCACATCAACCGATTGTAATACTTTTTATTGTCAACAGAGTTTAATAATAAATAGAAAAGGAGGAAATTATTAAAAAGAATAAAAAATTGAAATGTATTGTGTTTAAAGTCGTATGGCCAAAATAATGTTATGGAGGCCCAACAAACGAGTAAAAATAATAGCGTATTAACCGGATCTTTGACTTTCCATTTATGTAATCCGGCTACCCTATGCAAAGCAAAACCTAGTAAAGTAATGAGAGAAATGATGGGAAAAGCCGGAATAATATCGGCGACAACAATACTCCACTTGCTTTTAATATGGAAACCAGCATGGTCTGCTGCGTACGGCACGGTAAACGCTAAAATATATATCCCCCATTTAAATTTGCTAATAAGTGTTATAAACAGGAAAAGGAGTCCAATGGAAAAAAAAGAAAGAGAATAAGGTAGAACTATCAGCGATAAACTTAACAAGAATTCTACAATAATAATCGGGATATGTTTATTAAGGAATTCATTTGTAAAAATATTTTTTAGACTCAGAAATGGTTTGTTTTCAAACTTGCCAAAGGTTATCATGATGCCTTTTCCGGAGTATTTGTCATTTTATGTTTTCATTTCTTCTGAATTTCAGCAGAATTCTTACACTAGTTAACAAACTTTTTGCTGCCGGCAGTAATAATTTTTCCACAAGACCGAGTATGACCCAGGCGATTACATCAAGATATTTTG
>MHYI01000034.1:7760-7912 GCA_001828295.1 Planctomycetes bacterium RBG_16_41_13
TCTATCCTTATCCAACCCAGTCTGCATCCCCCCTTACCCATTAATATGAATGGGATCTTAAAGAAAAGGACTAATGTTTTTAAAAATCCCCAAAGATCCTGTCCCGGTGAGGCGATGAAGAAATTATATCCTGCCTTAAGCCCTTTGACCTT
>MHYI01000034.1:8415-8624 GCA_001828295.1 Planctomycetes bacterium RBG_16_41_13
AAACTTAAGCGTGCCATTTTTGCGAAAATAAATGCCCTTGATATTTTCCGGATTGTTTAGATTATCCAGCAATTCCGGAACAGACTCTTCACCTTCCAAATAGATTCCATAATCCGCTTCCGGGATTCGTTCCATGATCTTCTCAGCAAACATGGAAAAACCAGCCCCGCCCAGTATTACCTTGATTTCCTGGTTAATACCCTTTATTA
>MHYI01000034.1:8745-10150 GCA_001828295.1 Planctomycetes bacterium RBG_16_41_13
CTCTTCGTAAGGTTTTTGGCTTGTATTGGGATCGAGCATTTCGACATCATGCTTCTTCAAAGCCGTAGCAATGTAACATAAGCCCAAAGGAAATATTGCCCCATCTGCCTCATTTCGGCCTAAATAAGCCTGTATTAACAACACCTTCATTGGTTATTCCTGATTATATAGTGTAAATTCTATTGATATGAAAATTACGTGAGAAATGGTATTTACCTTTTTTCTAAAAGTTGCAATTCTTTACCATTCAGATTTTGCCACACCCAGTCAATGAATCAAACATTTTTAACTAGCTTCCTTATCAGGTGAGATGTACCTCTGAGTCCTTTGTCAAGATATCTAAAAAAGGGCTTCATTGGTTTACTATTGAGGATCTTTGCTACAGGATTGCTTATTAAAAGTTTTAGCAATAAGGAAGGCATATGGCCGTCTTTTGATAATGTCATCAATAAATTGAAATAATTTGGTTCACGCATACCATAGCTTTTTGCGTATATCTGCTTTTTTTCATCCGTGATAATTCCATCTGCCTTTGCCATCTGGTATAACTTTGTTCCTGGGTACAGGACGAGGGAAAATGGCTGAAGGCGAAACGGTTTTGGTATTTCAGATATAAATCTCAGGCTTTCGACCTTATCCTCATCCGTCTCATAGGGTACGTCAAGAATGAAATCATAAGCTGGTGGAAGCATTTTTTCTTTATATTTATTAATTATCTCAATCGCCTTCATCATCCTCTCATTAGACATATTTTTCCTGTTAAACACCTCCTGAACATTTCTACTGCCGCTTTCCACACCCATCTGGAGGTATATCAATCCAGCATCAATCAATATTTTCATTTTTTCTTCTGTAATGGTTAATGGACTTGCAAGACAGGTAAACGGGATATTTATTTTTTCTTTATATTCTCTGCAAAATTCGCGCAGGCTTTCCGGATTACGGGCAAAAAAAGCATCGTCAGAGATCCATACAAAATTGACATAAGGCATGTTTTTTTTGACCCACAGGAGCTCTTCCATTACGTGTGCCGTTGACCTCCATCGTAAATAACTTTGTCCGGCATAAAGATTTTTAATCATATCATTAACACAATAAGTACATTTGTGAGGGCAACCCCTTCCCGTCATGGTCTGATAGCCGATTTTTTTTAAAAAAACAGAGAGAACCGCCCTTTCCTGAAAGAATCTTATTAATTCAGGTGTCAATGGCCTTATATGTCCGTCCAGAATTATGTGATGATCTTCCATGATGTAGTCAGCAATTGGATAGTGATCAATATCACGGGTCAGTGGTCTGACAGGATTTTTTATTATTTTACCATTGTGTTTTATGCAGAAGTTTGCAACGTTTGAACAATCTTCACCGTCAGCCATCTTATTTGCAAGTTCCAGCATAGCGTCTT
>MHYI01000034.1:10335-10503 GCA_001828295.1 Planctomycetes bacterium RBG_16_41_13
TCCTTAAGAATATTGTCTTCATATCTCTGCACATTATACATAAGGTTATCACCGTGTGGATCAGGCAAGAAAATAAGCTGTGTCTTGTGTCCGTGCTTTTTTAAATACGAAGATATCCCTCTGATTCCAAAGGCGGTAATATCAGGATACGGTGATATAAAAGTTACC
>MHYI01000034.1:10711-12090 GCA_001828295.1 Planctomycetes bacterium RBG_16_41_13
GCTGCAAAATTCCCTGTTTTAACGGGGTACATTTAAGGTTTTTTGTTACAAAATAAAAGTCAATGATAAAAACTACCCCATACGAAATTAAAGCAGCCCAGGCAGCGCCAACATATCCATATTTCTTTACAAAGATAATGCTTAATATCATGTTTGTTAGTACGCACACCACATTACCGAGAATTAACAATCGTTGTTTATTGATAGACGTCAGAACAAATGTCAGCAGAACGTCCAAAAAAATGAAATTAACAGCCCAGATAAGTATCTGGAAGGAGATGACAGCATCTTTAAAACCCACACCAAAGACCAACAAAATAATTTTGTGAGCAAGTACCATCCCTAGCACAGATACCGGAAAACTGATGATAAACAGAAATTTGAAAGATTTCTGATACACGTATTCAAATTTATTGGATGATGTGTTTGAGACCGCCAGGCGTGACATAAGGGGCTGAAAGGCAGCCAATAAAGCAATGGGTATTATCTGGAAAAGTGTTACTAGCTTATTCGGACCCTGGAATAGAGCCACAGCAGCTTCGTTTTCCAGCGTCTTTACCACATAGACCCCAATATAGAAATAAAACTGTTGTGAGATTATGTTTATTCCAACCGGGAAAGATTCAACAAAGATGTATTTCAATCTGCTGAATTGTATCTCGATCTTTGGTACCACAAACTTTTTTAACAAAATAATAAGTCCTAGCAATAACCCTGTACCACTTCCTGCTACGCATGAAACAAAAAGATAGACAAAGTCCAATTTAAAGTAGACAATGGCAATAGTTGAGATTAATACAATTACTCTGGCAAGGAAGGTCAGTAGAGCATCATATCCCATCTTTTCATAGGCTATAAATACAGAAATGATAACACGCATATAAGCCTTCATTGCTTCGGATAAAAAATTAAGATAGAGGGCAAAGATAATTACCCGCTCTAATTTCAAAAATGGTATGCTTAGGCTGTAGATCGCGATGCATATGGAAAATAGCAGGAAATTAACGAATATTCCGTTTACTAAAAAACCGGATGTTTCTTCTTTGTTTCTGGAAATTTCCCTTACGGTAATTTGCTCAGTACCCATATTTACTATCGTTGAAAGAATCCATCCACACGTCATTACTAACATGTAATTACCGAAAAATTCGATGCTCAAATAACGGGCAATTATGGACATCGTAACTATGCCTACGACAAGATCCGAAGCTCTCGCAATATAACTCATCAATGAATTCTTACCGATTTTTTTTACTTCACTCATAAAATTACCTCGACAAAAAATTACGCAGCATTCCTTTTTGAATCTTATTTAACACTGCCCCAGTTACGCGAATATTGGCCCTCTCTATAGCTACCATAAACTCTTTTGCCTTCTG
>MHYI01000034.1:12101-15828 GCA_001828295.1 Planctomycetes bacterium RBG_16_41_13
TCCGCTACAAAAAGGATATCTTGAGCGTATTTAGATATCAGTAATGCATCACTCCCAAATGCATGGGCAGGGGTGTCTAACAGGATAACATCGTGGTCTGTCATCAAAAATTTGACAAGTTCTGAGAACTTATCAGAATCAAGATATTTTTGCGGATTTGAAATAAGAACAGTTCCAGCGGTAATAACGTTTAGGTTTGATATGGACGTCAGGCACCGCAATTCTTGAATTTTAACGTCGTGTAAGAAATAATTAGCGAGACCAGCTTTATGGTGAAGATTGAAAATATAATGGAGAGAAGGATATCTCAGATTTCCATCGATCAATACAACCCGCTTTCCCTGTTGCGCCAGCACACCGGATACAAAAGCCGCTAATGTTGATTTACCCTCCCCCTTTGCAGTGCTTATAACAGATATGACTTTACCAAAGCCATCGCCTTTGAATAATTTCATATTCGCCAAGAGGGTATAAATATTATCGGTGAGCAAAGAACTTTCTGCCTTTTCAATATTCAGATCACGTAATTTAACTTTTGGAACAGTATGAATGATTTTGTAATTAAGTGCGTTTTCAACATCTTGAGAATTCCATATCCTGTCATCTATATATTCTAAAAAAAATACCAGAAATATACCAAACAACGCTCCTATTATTGTTACTGCCGCTGTCTGTCGTAGCTTATTTTCTGGCGGAAACCGTAGATTTTCTTTTAAGTTACTGAACAATGTTGGTGGTTGAATAACTACCGCATTCGTAATATCCATATGGAGAACGGCTTTCGCGGATTCAAGATTTGTGAAAAACGTGGTGTATATTGTTCTCAAATTATCCATTTCTTTTGATAAGCGGGTTAGTTCCCTTTCCTTCGCTGTTAAAATTTTTAACTTGGTATTTTTCTTTGCTAATTGTCTTGCCAAGATCTTTATCGTAACGGTGTTCGTTATAATATCTATCTTTGTATCACAATATCGTGAAATGAGTTCATCATAATAAGAGTTTCTCTCGATATTTTGAGAGGCAAAAGTTCTTTTTATTTCTTTAACAATCACGGACTTTACGGCTTCGATCTGATTTATCTGGGATTTAACGTCGGGGTGCTCAGTTGTTAGTTCTGTTCGGAGTTTCGCCAGGGTTAACTCCAGACCCAAAAGTTGTTTTTTGTAATCCTCAATAAGAGGGTTGCTTTCAATAGTTTTCTGAGATTTTCTGTACTCGGGTTGGTTGCCCAGTGTCTCATTTACAGCAACAAGGCGCTCCTTAGCAGTCTTCAATGTCCTTTCTGTGCTATTGAGTTCCGATTCCATCGTTGATGCAACAGAAATTAAAGTAGTTGTTTGGTTTTCAACATTATAGAGCCGATTTTTAGTCTTGTAATCTGATACTGCCTGTTCAGCGGCCATCAGTCTGGATTCAACATCGATCATACGCTCTGTAATTATTTTTATTGCCTTCTCAACTTCTTCCCTGTACATCTTAGAGACAGCATTTAAAAATTGTTCTATTACTTTTTCGGCGATAGCTTTTGCCTCGGAAGTTTCGTTGGAATAACCGATAATATTAAAGGCTTCCGAATCCGATATTAGCTTAATCTGGACTCCTTTTTTCTGGGTAATTAACTTAACAATATTTGGATTTGTAAAGGCATTTTTTCTAATAATTTTCCCGTCTTTATCCTTTAACCCCATCTCATCAATTGCCTTTCCAATCACTGCATCACTCTTCAGAATTTCTTCTATCGTTACCAAAGCATTTTTGGTTTCGATAAAATCTAACCTTCCAAACTCTGCGGGTATATTCGATATAAATTTTTGACGGATGGTGTTTACCTTGACCCATAGTTTTGCCTTACTCTGATATATAGGAGAGACAACATTCATAAATATATATGCAAATAGCGGTATTAATACAATCGCCTGTATTAATATCCATTTTCTCCTGCAAATTATCTCCCAGTATCTTCTTAGTTCCATACGTTGACATATCCTCTTTTTGTAGTGAATTACCTGTTTGGGTCTTATTATCTGCTTTTTCTTCTTTTTTCTCTGAATTTTCTTAAGAATGCCATTATTCCAAATAAAAAATTGTTTATCGAAGGTCTATCAAATAAAAAAATTACATACTTGTTAATCAGTATTTTAATCAGAAATGTTGGTATATTTTGATTTAATAATGGAAAAACAAAATTCAGATATTTTTTTCTTCTATATAAAAAACCAAAATAATTTTTTCTATATCCATTGAGTTCGTCTTCCTCGGATATTATCCCATCCTGTTTTGCCTTTTCATATAATTCTGTTCCCGGAAAAAAAGTCAAAGAAAATAGTCTAAAATAGCGCGGTTTAGGAAATTTAAGAAGCAGTCTGATAGTATCTGCAACATCCTCGTTAGTTTCGTATGGATTATCGATAATAACATCATATTCACTAGCCAACAGGAAATCTTTAAATTTATGTATTGCTTGCACAGCCTTCAGAATAGTTTCATCAGAAACGTTCCTTTTGTACAATTTCTTTGTTCTTTTGCTTCCAGTTTGAACTCCCATACAGGTAATTATCAAACCCGCATCTATAAAACGAGACAGGTTTTCTTCATTAATGTCATTCGGATATCCAGTGAAATACATGGGCAAACCAATTTTTTCTTTATAGATTTTACAAAATGTATCTATCTTTTCCATGGGCAGTGCAAATATATTATCGTCAAGGAGTTCTACCATCTGAATGTAAGGAAGTTTGTTTTTAGTCAATTCCAATTCCTGCACTATGTTTTGCACGGAGCGGAATCGTAAATATTTTTGTCCTTTATACATTTCTTTGAAGGAATAACAGTAAGTACAGCTAAAAGGACATCCTCTGGAAAAGAGCGTTTTGTAAGGAATTAAACCTGTATTTTCTTCAGGAAACATATATTTTTTCAATATCTCATGAGTAAGCTGGATTATTTTATCTGTCTCTATTTCCCTGATATAATGATCATCACAGCTATAGTCTGGAAAGGGTATTAAATCCAGGTTTTCAATGATTGCTCTATTCGGATTTTTTATTATGGTACTATTATGTTTAATCCATATATTTTGGGTGTTGTGATAATCCTGTCCACTTTCAATTTTCAGTAAAAGCTCTGTTAGCGCCTCTTCTCCCTCACCAATACAAACCATATCAGCAAGTAATAAAGATTGTTCGGGTTTAGCGGAAGGATGTTTTCCCCCAAAAATTACTGGAATGTTAAGGTTTTTCTTTATCTGTTTCACCAGGTCAATTGCATTAGGAAAATCAGAGGTAAAAAGAGAGATACCTATCAGGCTGGAATCTTTACAAAGGTCAATTACTTGATTTATTGTATTTTTATCGTATGGTACTTCATCAGGTAAAGCGTCGTGGGACTCAAATTCTACATAAGGAAGGAAAATTAATCGTGTATTGAGGCCTTTTTTCCGTAAATAGGCGGACAAAATCCTTGTAGAATACGCAGTGACATCGGTACTTAAAGATATCAGGGTTATCATAAATTTCCCTATTTTATCTCAATATATACTTTTCAGAACTAATCATTAAAAATGCCTATCATTATTTAATCTTAACAAATTGCCTGTAAAGAACGGCAGATGAAATAAGCCTTTTACTCTGTTCCGACTTTCAGCTTTTCTGTTTAATTTGTCGGTATTGATAATGGAACATCTCTTGTTTCTTTTCCCTGCAAGACATCCTTTACTTGTGGCCATAAA
>MHYI01000034.1:15904-16254 GCA_001828295.1 Planctomycetes bacterium RBG_16_41_13
GATATATTATGTCGCCGTTTACCAGTTGGACATTTTGAGAAGTATCCCCTTCCTTAAATGCTTTTTTCAAATTAAGGGAAATCGCTGTTGGTTTTCCTTGTTCCCTTCTGATTAAAAGTACGTTGTTAAGCTTTGCATCGTTCGTCATTCCACCGGCTCTAGATATCGCTTCTACAACACTAATATCGTATTCCAGTGTAAAAATTCCCGGGCTATTAACCTCCCCCAGGACTATTATTTTCTGGCTTTGTACAGTTGTAACGTTAACAATTACCTGGGGGTCGGTCAGGTATTTTGACAGACGTTCTTTAATTTCCTCTCTCAATTTAAAAATATCCTTACCCGCAGCC
>MHYI01000034.1:16292-16434 GCA_001828295.1 Planctomycetes bacterium RBG_16_41_13
ATGTCCTATTCTAACAGTTCTTTGAAGGTCGTCTTGCCTGTATACTGAAATTTCAACTGTATCACCAATACCAAGTATAAATGTGGACATTCTTATACTTATATTATCAATCTTTTCATTTCGGTCTTTTGCTTCCGCTTTT
>MHYI01000035.1:0-6109 GCA_001828295.1 Planctomycetes bacterium RBG_16_41_13
GCCGGCAACGATGTTTCTGGAGTGTATGCAGCCGCTTAATTATATTGGGAGCCAGGCAATGGTATTCTTAAGGCCATTTTTAACCTTTTTCTTTTCCCCCAAAGAATATGATATGCTCCAGGGCATTCTTGAAAGAAGAAAGGGTATGAAGATGATCGTTGAAGCATTAGAAAAAGTGCCCCATCAGCAGGAAAATAAAAAGAAAAGATAAATAAAAAAGACTCTCTACGATTTAAAACAGATTATGGAACAAAAATATACTGATTTGAATGTTATCATTGCCACAGATTGCGGCAGTACCACTACAAAAGCCATTTTAATTGAGAAAAAAGACGGCGTCTACCGGCAAACATTCAGGGGAGAATCACCAACAACCGTGGAAGCCCCTTTTGAAGACGTTACCCGTGGAGTACTCAATGCATTTGCGGAGGTAGAGGAACTTTCAGGCAGAAAGATTTTAGACGGAGAAAAAATTATCACTCCTGCCAGGGGCAATGTGGGTGTTGATATTTATGTTTCCACGAGCAGCGCAGGCGGGGGATTGCAAATGATGGTTGCGGGGGCAGTCAAGACTATGACCGCAGAAAGCGCCCAAAGAGCGGCATTGGGGGCAGGCGCAATCGTCATGGACGTCATTGCCTCAAATGATAAACGGCTACCTCATGAAAAAATTGATCGGATAAGACACCTGCGGCCTGATATGATACTCCTTTCAGGAGGCACGGACGGGGGCACGGTTACCCACGTAGTGGAGCTGGCAGAATATATCGCGGCGGCGAATCCAAAACCAAGGCTCGGCATGTCATTTCAACTTCCCATTGTGTATGCAGGCAACAAGGACGTTCGTCAAAAAATTACCGAAATACTGGGGAAAAAAACTTCATTGCACATTACGGAAAACCTGCGTCCTACACTGGAGCGGGAAAATCTTTTCCCCGCGCGCCAGGAGATTCAAAAACTCTTTCTTGAACATGTCATGGCGCAGGCCCCGGGCTACAAGACCCTTATGACCTGGACAGGCGCTCCGATTATGCCTACTCCGGCGGCAGTCGGTCTCATTATGCAGACGATAGCAAAGAGGGATACGATTAACGTTGTTGGGGTTGATATTGGTGGTGCAACGACGGATGTTTTTTCCGTTTATGGCGAGGTCTTCAACCGTACGGTTAGCGCAAATCTGGGAATGAGCTATAGCGTGTCAAATATTTTGGCAGAGGCGGGACTTCAGAATATTTTGAGGTGGATGCCTTTTGATATCGAGGAATCTGATTTAAGGAACAGGATTAAGAATAAAATGATCCGCCCTACGACCATACCGCAAACTCTGATGAACTAAAAATAGAGCAGGCATTGTCGCGTGAAGCGCTCAGGCTTTCCTTTGATCAGCATAAATCATTGGCAGTCGGGTTAAGAGGGGTGCAAAGGGAGAGGGATATTTCCGAAGCGTTACAACAGGATGTTTCAGAAGAAACGATTGTTGATATGCTAAAATTAGATCTTCTGGTTGGCAGCGGAGGGGTATTATCCCATGCGCCGCGAAGGGCACAATCGATGCTTATGATGATAGACGCCTTTCAGCCGGAAGGAATAACGAGGATTGCCGTAGACAGTATTTTCATGATGCCGCATCTCGGCGTCCTTTCCTCAATAAATGAAAAGGCGGCAACGGAGGTATTTATGAAAGATTGCCTGATTCATCTTGGAACCTGCGTTTCTCTTGCAAAAAGCCGTACCGGCAAGCAGGAGAGGCATGTCTGTCATATAAAATAACCCTGCCCGCGGGAGAAATAAGGGAAGAATCGATGCCGTTCGGAGATTTGCGCGTGATACCCCTTGATATTAATGAAACAGCGGAAATGGAAATATCCCCATCGAAGAATTATGACGTTGGCAAGGGAAAGGGGAAGGCTATCACCGCACATGTCCACGGCGGTGTTGTCGGCGTTGTGATAGATACCCGCGGAAGGCCCGTTGTTTTGGCGAAAGACAAAATCTCGCGGGTAGAGCAATTAAAGAAATGGACACAAGCCCTTGATGCATATCCGCAATAGAAGTTTTACCCGGACTAAATTTAAAAAGGATTTTGTGATAAAACATGACACACGCATATACCCCTGGTTTACGCATATCTGAAAAAACAAAAATCGCAAGCCGAAGATCCTTGCCCTTGCTGGGTGACGTTCTTGTAAAAAAAGGCGCTGCGCTGAAGGCTGAGGACGTTGTAGCAGTCACCCATTTACCCGGCAAAGTGCACGTCACTAATGCGGTTAACCGGCTGGGGATTCAACCAAAAGACCTTACGGATTACATGTTGAAAAAAGAGGGGGATTCCGTCCAGAAAAACGAACCCATTGCGGAGACAAGGCCATGGCTGAAGATGATGAAGTCTGTTTTGCAATCACCCATTACCGGTACTATTGAAACAATCTCTACGGTAACGGGGCAAATTCTTTTGCGCGAACCTCCAAGGCCGATCGAGGTATATTCCCATATTGATGGCATCGTTACGGAAATAATGGAAAAAGAGGGTGTAGTGGTAGAAACGGTTGGCGCCTTTATACAGGGAATTTTTGGAGTTGGCGGGGAAACGGTTGGCGAACTTGCAATCGCCGTTGATAGCCCTGATGATGTAGTTACCGCAGAGAAAATCCGTTCTGAATACAAAGGCAAAATTATTGTTGGCGGCGCTTTTGTTGAATATGATACCATTGAAAAGGCAAAAACGATCGGCGTTAAAGGTATAATTGTCGGCGGTTTTAATGATGAGGACCTTAAGAAACTCCTGGGATATGATTTAGGCGTGGCGATTACCGGCTCGGAAGAAATAGGCATAACGCTTATCATTACGGAAGGGTTTGGGCGCATACAAATGGCGCAAAGGACGTTCGAATTGCTCAAATCCCGCGCAGGCGCCAAGGTTTCCATAAACGGGGCGACTCAGATACGTGCAGGGGTGGTACGTCCTGAAATTATAATACCGCTTGCAACCCGGACAACCGGAGAGAAAGACGCGGTTACGGCAGACAGAGGTATGGAAATCGGAGATCCGGTAAGGGTTATTCGTGCGCCCTATTTTGGCAGGATCGGAAACATCAAGGCACTGCCCTTTTCCCCACAACTCATCGAAACGGAAGCCACTGTACGCGTGCTTGAAGTAGCATTTGCAGACGGTACATCTGCGGTTGTTCCCAGGACAAATGTGGAAATGATTGAAGCGTAATTACGCCTTTACGTACGGAAGATACATGCAACGTATTTCCTCCATCCCAGAAGCATTCCCGTATATTCAGGCGGGTTCAGGTTTGCAACCGTTCGGCTGAGCTCACGACGAAGCCTGAACCCATAGTTTATTTGGAAAATAGCGCTTTATAGTATTACCCTGTAAAAACTTCTTTTTTTGTAAGTTTTTCTTTGTGCCCTTTGTGGTTAAACTCTTTTTGGTTGAGGATTATTTTGCATTGATGCAAAGCCTTCATCCCCCCAACCATTAACCAGCTTTATTCAGCAGGTAATCTTTCAGCTTCAGCTTCAGCCTCAGCGGCTTCGGCCTTAGCAGCTTCTTCTTTCTGTTGTTTTTCTTTCCGTTTTTTTTCTGCCTGCCTTATGTCATATTCAAGCTCCCGGTTGAGTTTGTCCGCATCCGTTTTCGAGTCATCAATAAAAAATTGCTCTGAGGTTTTAAATTTTATATGTACCCTTTCGCCACCGCAGCCTGTAAAAATGAACGAAATAGCAAGAATTGATATTGTCTGTAAGAGATAATTTTGTAGTTTCATGCATAGTATTCCTTTAATGAAATATTAAAACGGAGGGTTTTCATTTAGTACCTTTAGTACCTTATCAGTAATTTATTTGCATTTTTTGGCAAAATATATACTGGTGAAATCCAAAGTCCTCAATACTCAATCTCCAGTCTGCAATCTTGTACGACTGCCTACTGGCGATTGCCGGCTGCCGATTTTAATCTGGTTTCTTTTTTCATGATTTTTTGGTTCTTGCCATGCCAGCTTAAGGAATATATAAATAGTATTACCCTACCCTGCAAAAACCTCTTTTTTTGTAAGTTTTTCCTCGTGCCCTTCGTGCTTCGTGGTTAAAATCTTTTTGGTGGAGGCTGGCTATGCCACTTCTATGAAATGTTATTTACCTAAAATTTTTTGCACGTTTTCCGTGGAAGGTTTTTCTATTACTCCTTTCTCCGTAATAATCGCGGTAATGTTTTTTGCCGGCGTTACATCAAAGGCGGGATTGAATACCTTTACTCCCTCCGGCGCCGTTCTTTTGCCAAACCCGCAGGTAACTTCCTCTGATGACCGTTCTTCAATGGGAATTTCATCGCCCGATGTGGTATTCAGGTCAAATGTAGATACCGGAGCCGCGATATAGAAAGGAATACCATGTTCCTTGGCCAGGATTGATACGCCATATGTGCCAATCTTATTTGCGGCGTCGCCATTTGCCGCAATCCTGTCTGCGCCCACAATAACACACTGAATCTTGCCTAATTTCATTACATGAGCCGCCATGTTGTCGCATATAAGAGTAACGTCTATGCCGGCATGCATGAGTTCCCATGTCGTAAGTCGTGCGCCTTGCAAAAGTGGGCGGGTTTCGTCAGCATAGACCTTAAATTTTTTACCGTTTTCGTTTGCCTTAAACATAACTGCCAGCGCGGTGCCGTAATCTGCCGTGGCAAGTCCGCCTGCATTGCAATGGGTAAGAACGCCGTCACCGTCTTTAATAAACTTCGCTCCGTTTTCCCCTATTTGCCTGCAAATAGATTTGTCTTCATTTTGAACATTGATTGCTTCCTGCAAGAGGATTTCTTTGATTGTATGAACCGGTTTATTACGGTTTTCCCATGCAACACGTTCCATTCTGGAAAGCCCCCAGAAAAGATTTACCGCCGTAGGTCGTGAGGAACCAAGATAGTTTGTAACATTCTTTAGTTCTTTAAAAAAAGTCTCTGTATCATCGGTGCGAATATCTTTGATTCCCAATAACACGCCGGTAACCGCTGCGATGCCAATTGCCGGCGCACCTCGTACCGTGAGCGTTTTAATTGCGTGCCAGATACTCTTTAAGTCTTCACAATAGATGTACTTTAGTTCAGCAGGCAACATGGTCTGGTCGATCAATCGAACACGACCTTCTACATTCCCTTCCCACTCTATGGTTGGTAACGGCATTTCATCTCCTTATGTAATAATACATACCATCTATTTATGCGGGTCACAGGATTGCTTGAGTCATAATGCCTGCATTTGTAAACAGATATTAAAATGCGCCCCGCATGTCACCTATAAAAAAACATGTTACTCTTGTTACAATAATCCTAATTTCGCCCTTACGTTTTCATCTTTTTTTGCTACTTCATCAGAAAGCCGCTTTTTATGGAGCATGATTTTCTGTCTTAATTCCTGGTCTGCGACGCTGGCTATTTGTATAGCCAATATTGCCGCATTGGTTGCTCCTGCTTTTCCGATGCCCATGGTTGCCACCGGTACCCCGGAAGGCATTTGTACCGTAGAAAGCAACGAATCAAGGCCTCCCGACACTGACGTAGCCATTGGCACACCAATAACCGGAATAGGAGTAAGGCTTGCAACAACCCCTGCCAAATGTGCGGCTCCACCTGCCCCGACAATGATAGCCGTATATTTTCTTTCGGCATCCCTGGCATATGCATGTACCAGATCAGGCGAGCGGTGGGCTGAAATAACGTTTACATTAAAAGCAACGCCAAAGTCCTTTAACACATTTACCGCCTCGTTCATAGTTTCGAAGTCCGATTCGCTCCCCATGATAATCCCTATTTTCGTATGCATAGTATCCTCCACAAGGAAACACTCATTTGTCCTCAGATCGCCAACAAAAAAAAGAATAATAACAACCCACATCACCCCCTCTTTTTAGAAGAAAATAAGAATACATTTCATATCGCAGCAAAGCCGCAACCAAAAAGAGTCTAACCACAAAGGGCACAAAGAATACAGAACGCAAAGGACACAAAGAAAAACTTACAAAGAAAAGAAGTTTTTACAGGGTAATACTATAGTATAAAGAAAATGTGAAACAGTAAATCAAGCCTTTTACTCATAGAGAGTTG
>MHYI01000035.1:6121-8350 GCA_001828295.1 Planctomycetes bacterium RBG_16_41_13
TCTGCCTGCTCAATGCTATTTTGGATTTTGAATTTCCGCATTCTGCAAACTAAAATGAAAGAGGGGTGGGGCGCTACAAAGCTTCATCTGGGGTAACAACCGCATCATTTTAACAAAGTGTTATATATTTGTGTAATAAAATCCGGCAGGAACTCAGATAACGAGAGCGATGCGGACTTTGCCTGTTTACGGAGATTTTTTAAGGCAAGAATGCTGTACGGTTTCTTAAGCAGGTACAATAATACGGCTGGCACATTTATATTCCCTTTTTCATTAACAAGGTTTTCGCAGACAGCTACATCTTCATCTACCCTGTCGGAAATTGCCCGCACGACAATAAATGGGATCCCTAAAGTATACGCTTGTTCCGCAATCAGGAAAGATTCCATGTCAACGGCAATTGCAGAAGTAGTAGTTCCAAGTAATTTTTTGTCTGAAGATAAGTGGATTATTTTATTTGTTGTCGCAATTATTCCATAATGTACTTTAAAACGATGGCTGTCTGGCAATTCCCTCGCCACATCCAAAATGGATGATTCACAGGAAAGGGCCGGGCTGCGATGCGCCTCCTTTCTCAATGTTTCATCTGTTACAAACAATACCTTTTCCCCTATTACCAAATCGCCCACATCAATTTCCGGCCGCAACGCCCCTGCAAAACCAGAAGAAATTACTAACTGTATCCTGAACTGTTGAGATAAGTGCTGGAGAACAGAGGAAACGTTTTGCCCCATTCCCGTCTGAATAAGTGCTACCGGAAAACCATACAGCTCGGCATGATAAAATGTGATATGCCCGAAACGTATTTTCCCCAAAATATTTACTTTTGATTTTATAGAAACATTTTCCTGGCTTAGAGCGAAAAATATTACAATCATTGTTTTTGCGCTAATTTAACGTTTAGGAATTTCAATATTTGTAACACTTTAGTTTTTTGAAAAGAATTTACCACGCATATATATACTCAAGGAGTTCACAAAATATGATTTCCTAAACGATCTAACCATTTATGTAAACAAATGTTAAGTACAAACCAGGAAATCCCTATTTGTGAACCCTTACAGTATAGTACCGTGTGCGTGGCAAAAGTTTTGCTTCCTTATAACATACCCCCGGCCCCTCTTTTTAGAGGGGAGATAAGAAGTCCCCTCTATCAAGAGGGGATTTAGGAGTGTGTTTAATAATCATGTATATACCTTTCTCTTTTTAAACAGCGAAAATCTTATTTTTGTTGGTGTTTTCAAAAAACTAAAGTGTTACCAATATTTTTGTAGAGACGCATTGCATGCATCTGGAAACGGCTACGCGGAAAGAAAATGTTGACACAACAGAGAGACGCATGCAATGCGTCTCTACATCAACATCAACAATAGAATAAAGTAGCTGCCAAAGGCAGCCTAATGTATGGCAGAAGGGTATTATTGTATGAGCCAAGAGGAATGCCTTCTTTAAAAATAGCAGGAATACCGCATAGAAGCGGGGGATTCAATATGAGTAAAATATGTTTATTTTGCGAAAAGCAGTTGATTGCCTCTCTATAAATACAATGATATTCCAGGAAATCTACTCTGGTAATTAGCCTCGTTTGTAACCTGTTTCCAAACCGGAATAGCAGATTGAATTTTGCCAATGCTCTTTAAAAACGCATACTATATCATATTTTTTCGGATTTACACTTTCTTTCCAGAAAAATTAACTTGCATAATAAAACATCCATAAACTAATGTCCACAATGGGTTATGGAAACGCACGACAAAGTCATGTTGCAAAGGACACTGATCAAGCATGTTGTCGAAATGATAGTTAATCAACGGAGTCAATATGGGAGTAAATTTCGGGCCAATGCGTCTATAAACAACACGCGGGATGAAAAGAGGTGCGAGAAATATTTAGAGGTAGCGGGAAAAAACATAGAAAGGACATTGGAAGGAGCCGAACAGATAGATAAGGAAGAATTAGTTATGAGAATTAAAATATTTCGAAAACATATTATCTACCTGATCCTGGCTCAGCCAATCTTTTGCTTCTCCCATGTCTATATCTGCAGCAACTTTTATATATTCATTAATATACTGAAGTAAATCCTTTTTTGTAATAGCCTCCATTTTTACCAATAATTCACCGATGCGCAGATTTTTATCATGCTTTTGTAAACGCAGCGCTTCATTTAATGTTTCTTGTGAAATATAATTATTCTTAACTAAAAATTCACCTATTTTCATTAATAAG
>MHYI01000036.1:0-474 GCA_001828295.1 Planctomycetes bacterium RBG_16_41_13
CCCCATCAAAAGGTGCGCGTAAAAAAGTATAATCAAGTTGCACCCTTGCCTCGCTCACTGCCGCCTTGCCCGAGCGTATTGCGGCCTTCCCCTCTTCAACCTTTGCAAGCGCAAGTTTGTATTTTGCATCTGCCGTGTCATATTCAGACGGAGAAACGACTCCCTTTTGCAAAAGTTCCGTTGTTCTATTGTAAGCAAGTTTCGCCTCGGTAAGTTCTGCCTCTGCCTGCTTTAGCCTGTATCTGGCGGTATTCATATCCGCCTTTGCTCTTTTCAACGCCGCAATTGCATCATTATTTTCCAGGCATGCAATAACATCTCCTTTTTTTGCCCTGCTTCCTTCTTCTACCGATAAGGATACAAGCCAACTGGTGATCTTCGACGATATGGCGGATTTTCGCTGGGCGACAACATACCTGCTCGCATTTAAAAGGGTAAACGTCTGAGAGGGGAAAATGGTAGAAATCCCTGATA
>MHYI01000036.1:575-2201 GCA_001828295.1 Planctomycetes bacterium RBG_16_41_13
TTGCCGCGCCGAACCAGAAATTTTGATTTATCGATGTGAAGTTTTGTCAGATCATTACTCATTGTAGTATGCTATTTTACTGAAATGGTATGCTAGATTAAAAGATCAATAGCTCCATTCGCGACAATTGTTCTCAGGACGTCGCTTCTGGTAATTATGCCTAAAAGATGATTATTTTCGTCAACAATTGGCATTGACCCAATATGTTCTTCTATCAATATTTTTGCAATTTCTCTCAGTTCAGTGTCAGGCGTTGCCGTAAGAATTCTTGTTTTACAAATGTCCAGAACGGTTTTATTTTTTGAAAATGTATAAATGCCCTCCTGGTAAAATCCGGCATCCGCATAATGGGCCTCTGCTTCATACCGCTTTTGAACAGGGGTATTGACCGGTTGTTTATTTCCCGATGCTTCGCTCTGCGCTGCCTCACGAAGCAAATCCCTGTCGGAAATAATGCCGGCAAGTTTTTTATCCGGTGTGAGAATGGGCAGGTGGCGGAACCTCTGTTCCCTGATAATTTTCCATGCTTCATCGAGTCTGGTATCCGGCAGGATTGTAACCACAGGAGAAGACATGATCTGATTTGCATGGAATGAATTTCTTTGTTGTGGGTATTCGGCTTTTGGGTACATAAGCGTTGATGAACTACGGGGTTTTTGTGTTTTCTTTTGTTGTTGTTCCTTTTCCTGCAAATATTCCTTGTTTTCCTCAATTATTTTGTCTTTTGCGGTATGTTGCAGCCTTTCAACCCGGCGAGGCGGCGTTGTAAATATTCCTGCAGTAAGAGGGAATCTTATTCCCTGGTCGATTACCTGGAACCCCATTTTGCATTTACTCCTTTCCCGTGTGCAATAGCGCCAAACAAAATAAACCCTATGCACATGCCATTGCCTGAAAAATACACAAGAAAAATAATGCTGTTTGTGCTTCTCCTTGAATATATTATTATTCTTTTGTTTAAGTTTTTGTGAGGGAAATGCGAAAGAAATTTCCCGGGAACAAAGACCTCATTCCTTTAACTACTCTTAAAGAAATCGGTATTTTTGTATCTCAAAAGCCCTTCATCAATAAGCACCTTCGCCACAGCCGCAATGGGAACTGCAAGCAAAAGACCCAAAAATCCCAATATCTGGCTGCATATCAAAATGGATAGTATAATAGCTACAGGGTGCAGTCCGAGTTTTGTTCCTACAATTTTTGGAGTTATTATGGTGCTTTCAAAGAACTGCCCTATGCCAAACACCGCCACGACAAGGAGCAAATGGGTGATATCCTGATATTGAATAAACGCGAGTATCAGTGCGGGAACAAGGCCAAGCATTATTCCGATGTAGGGAATAACGTTCCCAAAGCCACCCATTATGGCTATGAGGTATGAAAGCGGTACGCCAATAACGGTCAACCCTATTCCATATATTATGGATAATATAATACAAACCGTAATCTGCCCCCTTAGGAATGCCTTCAGGTTTTCATTTATCTTCCCGAAAATTTCAGAGATCTTTTCTTTTTTCGATACTGGAAGCAGTTTCCTGCACTTTATGATAATGACGTCAAAATCTTTCAGGAGATATATGGTCACTACCCCGAAAACGACAATGTTCATTATTATTCCCACCAGACCGA
>MHYI01000036.1:2284-2979 GCA_001828295.1 Planctomycetes bacterium RBG_16_41_13
TGTATGCCTAATTGTGTTTTTAAAAATGTCGCAATCCCGGTATCCTTATAGTTTTCAATAAATAGTTCCACATTTTCCTGACACTTCGGATACTGTTTTTTTAATACCACGCCAACTCGCTGGACGCCATGCAAGGTCTTTGGTATTGTGTAGGCAGCCACCCCGCCCGCCATAAACAACATGCCTGTTAAAAGTACCACTACTGCCAGACTGCGCGGCAACCCTTTTTTAAAAAATAAAAACCTTCGTTTTGCAATAATATTGAGCAATGGATCAACAATATAGGCTACCGTAAAAGCCAGAAAGAGTGAGATTAAAATGCCTTTTAAATAATAGCACACCATGAGAAACGCGGCAATTGCGCAAAGCCACAGCAGCGTTCTTATCCACATATTTTCAAATATTTTTTGTTTTTCCATAAAAGTCTCCTTCCCTGCCGTTCTTCAGACAGGATTATACCAATAGGACAACCGGCGCAATGTTTTCAATTATGTTATCCTGTTTATCTCCTAAGTAAAATGTTTTTCCCGTAATTTGGCAGCCTTTGACAGCAATTTTTGACTGGTTGTTTCCAAACCCTAAACTGGCATAGCCAGAACCAAACACAGAAGAATGTACGATTTACAAGGTACAAAGTACGATTTAAATCGTACTTTGTAAATCGTAAATCGTAAATCGTAAATCGTAAATCGTAC
>MHYI01000036.1:3004-4244 GCA_001828295.1 Planctomycetes bacterium RBG_16_41_13
TTGATTGCAGGCTGACGGCGCTGTGATAAAATTGCATAAAGGGTTGTTTGTTAATATTGTTAAGGTGCAATTTAAAGAAAATCATGTTTGGAGAATATCGATGGCGTTGATAAGTTTGCAGGATGTAACGATAGGTTTTGGCTGTCCTTTGCTGATTGAACACGCAAATTTGCAGTTAGAGCGGGGCGAAAAGGCATGCCTCCTTGGCCGCAACGGCGCCGGCAAATCTACTTTGCTAAAACTTATCAATGGCGATCTGATGCCTGATTCCGGAGAAATTGTGCGGCAGAAAGGATTGCGTACGGCATACCTTTCCCAGGAAATTCCAAAAAAAATAAATGGTACGGTATCCGACATTCTATCGAACGAGTTCGAAAATTTGCCTTCTTCTGAACGCAAAGGCCGTCATCAAATAAATAAGATAATTTCGCAGATGCAGTTAGATGCTCATGCTGAATTCGATACCCTTTCTTCGGGGCTTAAACGAAAGGTATTGCTTGCCAGGGAACTGGTGTGTGGTCCCGATATTCTGCTGCTGGATGAGCCAACCAATCATCTGGATATCGATGCCGTCTGCTGGCTGGAAGAATTTCTCCTGCGTTATGAAGGCACAATGCTTTTTGTTACCCACGACCGTTCATTTCTCAAAAAACTCTCTACCCGTATTATTGAACTGGATAGGGGAAGTCTTTCAAGCTGGTCGTGTAATTACGAAACTTTTTTGACGCGTAAACAGGCGGTCCTGGACGCAGAAGAGAAACAGCACGCACTTTTTGATAAAAAACTTGCACAGGAAGAAGTATGGGTAAGACAGGGAATTAAGGCCAGACGCACCCGTAATGAAGGGCGGAAAAGAGAGTTGGAGAAAATGCGCCAGGTTCGAAGCGAGCGCAGGCAAAGAACAGGCTCCGCACTTATACAGACGCAGGAATCTGACCGTTCCGGCGCCGTTGTTATAAAGGTGGAAGGCGCTACCTACGGATATGATAATCGTCTCATTGTGAATAATTTTTCCACAACGATCATGCGGGGAGATAAGGTGGGAATTATCGGGCCCAACGGTTCCGGCAAGACGACTCTTTTACGCCTTTTATTAGGGCAATTGACTCTCCAAAAAGGCAATGTTAGCCATGGCACTCAACTGCAAATAGCCTATTTTGACCAACTGCGTGCGCAACTGGATGAAGATAAATCGGTGTTTGAAAACGTTGGGGAGGGAAACGATGTGATCACCTTCAAT
>MHYI01000036.1:4272-5040 GCA_001828295.1 Planctomycetes bacterium RBG_16_41_13
TGCAAAACTTCCTGTTTTCTCCGGACAGGGCGCGGGTCTCCGTCAAAATACTTTCCGGAGGAGAGCGCAATCGTCTCCTTCTGGCGCGTTTGTTCACAAAACCGTCCAACGTCCTTGTAATGGACGAACCCACAAATGATCTTGATGTGGAAACCCTGGAGCTTTTAGAGGAATTATTGATGGAGTATCAGGGAACACTTCTTCTCGTCAGTCATGATCGTACCTTTCTTAACAATATAGCAACCAGCACACTCGTTTTTGAAGGGGAAGGACTAATTAATGAATATGTGGGCGGGTATGATGACTGGTTACGACAACGCATTGTACATGCACAAAACGATTCCCCGGAAAAACAGCTTCCTGCAAAGCCGAAAGCAGAGAGCAAACAATCTAAACGAACACGTAAACTCAGTTATAATGAAAAACGCGAACTTGAATCCCTGCCTCACCGTATTGAATTGCTGGAAACAGAACAACAGCAGTTATCTCGGACAATAGGCAATCCCGTGTTTTATCAGAAAGGGAAAGAGGAAATAGAAAAGATTAAAGGGAGAGCGTCAGCCCTGGAATGCGAACTGGCAGAAGCCTTTCACCGATGGGAGGCGTTGGAAAAATTACGCAGCGAACAAGAAACGATATCATCGTAGTTCATCGCAGAGACGCAAGGTTTTCTTTATCACGGAACACGCGCAGGAGAACTATGCGTGTAACATCTCAATAAGTGTAACAGTTTAGATTTTTGAAAAAGATTTGCCAGGCATATAGATT
>MHYI01000037.1:0-2472 GCA_001828295.1 Planctomycetes bacterium RBG_16_41_13
GTCCAGGACAGAGGGGGCGCTCACAAAATTCCTGATTGATTCTTTGGAAACAAGACCGTTCCTGCACAAATCCAACAGCGCCTGATCCATTGTCTGCATGCCGTGCTGGCGTCCGGTTTGCAATGCCGAAGGGATTTGGGCAATCTTATTCTCCCTGATCAAATTTCTTACGGCAGGGGTGCCGATCATAATTTCTAACGCTGCGATACGCCCAATCCCTTCCGTTCTCTTGATCAGTTGCTGGGCAATTACCGCCTGAAGCGATTCAGACAGCATGGTGCGGATTTGCTGCTGTTGTTCCGCGGGAAATACGTCGATTATCCTGTCAACCGTTTTCGGTGCACTGGAAGTATGCAAAGTGGCAAGTACGAGATGACCGGTTTCTGCGGCGGTGAGCGCCAGTGATATGGTCTCAAGGTCTCTCATTTCTCCCACCAGAATAACATCAGGGTCTTCGCGAAGCGCCGATCTCAGGGCGTTAGCGAAGCTATGGGTATTTGACCCCAGTTCCCTTTGATTAACGAGGCTGTTTTTAGACTTATGGACAAATTCTATGGGGTCTTCAATGGTAAGGATATGACATTTATATTCCCGGTTAATGAGGTCTAACATAGCCGCCAGCGTGGTGGATTTTCCGCTGCCGGTAGGCCCTGTTAAGAGGATGAGCCCCTTCTCCTTTTTCGTTAATTCTGCCACAATAGCGGGCATATTAAGTTGTTCCAGGAGCGGGATTTTTTCTGGAATGGTTCTAAACACAATAGCCTCGCCCCTGTTCTGCAGAAAGGCGTTCACCCTGAAACGTCCAACGCCAGTTATTGCAATGGCAAAATCCAATTCATAGTGTTCCTCATATGCCTTGCGTTGCGGGTCATTAAGAATATTATACAAAAGCGTATGCACATCTTCCCTCATCAATGGCGGCATGTCAATTTTTCTCATATCACCATGTATACGGATCATGGGCGGTTCGCCGGAACTTATATGCACATCCGACGCGCTTTCTTTGGTTGCAAAAGCGAGGAGTTCCATTATATCCATTCATCTTCCTCCAATAACGACATTTCGTATTCGCACATGAGGCCCGCCGTCGCTGACGCGTAAAGGCGATTGACCTCCCTTGCCACACCCTCCCATACCCCCATAAATTTCAAGATCGTTTCCAATTGCATCAATATTCATGAGTGTCTCAAATACGTTTCCGGTAAGAACTACATCACGTACCTTTTCTTTCAACTGCCCGTTGCGTATCATGTACGCCTCTTCCGCACTAAAGGTAAACATCTCCATGTTGGTTTGCCCTCCCAAGGCGCCGATTGCGTAAATACCATCGTCAACTTCCGATAACATTTTTTCAAAGGTATCATTGCGTGGCTCCATAAAGGTATTCGTCATACGGACGATGGGTTCATTGCCATAACTGATGGCGCGCGCATTGCCCGTAGGCTTTTCATCCATCTTTGCTGCCGTTTCCCGCGAATGAAGCCTGTTGGTTAATATACCATTTTTAATAAGATACGTCTTTTGTGTTGGAGTCCCCTCGCTGTCATACTTGTTGTATCCGGCTTCACCAACTAAAGTACCATCATCAACAATCGACAAGGCGTCAGAGCCAAAACGCTTCCCAAGAACCATGATCTCCCGCAATTGAGCGTTTTCATAAACAAAATCCGCCTCGCTGAGGTGTCCAAATGCTTCATGGACAAATACACCGCACAGCTTGGGATCGATGATGACCGTATATTTGCCGCCATTCACCGGTTTTGCCGAAAGCTGGTCAACCGCACGTTTTGCAACCTTCTCACATTCCTGTTCCATATTTAATACGTTATTATACCCGCGCAAGTCCCCTGCGGAATGATATGCCTGCTGGACGTTCATGCCGTCCCTTGCCATAGCGAGCAGAGAGATGCCGCAAAAAATCGTTTCCTGCGCTATAAAGATCCCTTCGGTATTTGCGAAAAACACTGTGCCGTGTGAATCAAGATACCGGACATTGGACGTCTGTATTTGTTTTGAAGAAAGAATGATCGTGTTGTATTTGTCGCAAAGCGACTGTTTTTCTTTCAAGGATATTTCCGCCGGGTCATTGACAACCGTCGTCTTTGTATGATCGTTTATTATGGGTATGGGGGCAAGCTGGCTTTTATTCTTCCCAACAAATTTTGCCTGTTCACAGGCCATTTCAATGTATTTCGGAAGATGTTCTATATCGTTAAAGGCGACAAAACCCCAGCCGCCGTTCACCAACGCCCTTACGCATCCGCCAAAAGAGCTTTTTTCGCCGATACCTTCAAGCTCTTTTCCCACATAAGTGATACCCGTACTGACTCCTTCATGGACACGAACCTCAGCGTAGTCCGCTTTTGCCAGTTTTAATGCGTTTTTTATCATTTTTTCCATTTAGATTATCCCTTTTGAAATTAAGATTATCAAATCCTGCTCACCATTGAACCATTTATACTATCCTCAATC
>MHYI01000037.1:2514-7360 GCA_001828295.1 Planctomycetes bacterium RBG_16_41_13
TGCCGACTGTAGATTGTAGACTGGCGGCTGCCGATTTGTCGAAACAAACAAAATAATAATATTACATTATTACACTACCAACAAATCAAATGCCTCCTCGTCAAGAATAACCACGCCAAGTTCTTTCGCCTTGTCCAGCTTTGAACCAGGGTCTTCTCCGGCAATGAGATAATTTGTCTTCCTGCTCACGGCAGACGAAACCCTCCCCCCGAAGCGTTTGATAAGTTTTTCCGCATCGTTGCGGGAATATTTTTGCAGTTTGCCGGTTATTACAAAAGATTTTCCCGCTACTTTACTGCTTTTCCGTGGTGTATCCGATATCAGTTTTCCGGTGTTTACTCCTTTTGCAACAAGCTTTTTTATAATTTCCTGCGTATGTTTGTTTTGAAAAAATTCAACAATGCTTTGTGCCACAACGGGTCCTATCTCATGTATCTTTTCCAGTTCATCTGCGGTGGCATTTGACAGTTTCCCGAGAGAATCAAAATGATCCGATAACACTTCTGCGGTGTGCAAACCAACGTTGTGTATGCCCAAAGCGCAAATCAGACGGTCGAGGTCACGTCCACGGCTATTTTCAATCGCACTTATCAGATTGGATGAGGATTTTTTCCCCATGCGCTCAAGATTAACAAGGTCATCATACTGTAGAGAAAAAATGTCCGAATAATCCTCCACGAGACCTTTATCCACCAATTGTTCGATAATGGCGGGGCCAAGCCCTTCGATATCCATTGCATCTCTGCCCGCAAAGTATTGGATGCGCCTTTTCGTCTGCGCCTTGCACAACGGGTTGTGGCAGCGCAAATATACTTCATTGTTATCCCGGTGTACAGGACCTTTACATACAGGACAGCAGGCCGGTTCAACAAAAACCTTTTCCCGTCCGCTTCGTTTTTCTTCCAGTACTTTTACGACTTGCGGAATAATTTCTCCCGCTTTTTGTACAACAACATAATCCCCCACCCTGACGTCTTTTCTCTTTACTTCGTCAAAATTATGAAGTGAAGCGCGGCTTACCGTCGTACCCGCGAGCAATACCGGCGTAAGATTGGCTACAGGCGTGAGCGTGCCTGTCTTCCCTACCTGAACAACAATTTCCTCAATCCTTGTCACCGCCTGCTCAGGCTGAAATTTAAATGATATCATCCAACGGGGCGCCTTGCTTGTCGCCCCTAATTGCTCCTGAAGTGCAAGGGAATTCACCTTTATAACCATCCCGTCCACCATATAGTCAAGGATTCCGCGTCGTTTATCCCATTCGTTGCAATACCGTACCACCTCATCAATATTTTTGCATAATTGCGTGTACGGGTTTACTGGAAGCCCTATCGCTTTGATAAAATCAAGACACTGTACGTGCGACTCCAATTCCATTCCTTCAACGTATCCTATAACATAGGCAAACATTTTGAGTCGCCTTTTCGCGGTAATACGGGGGTCTAAAAGCTTTAATGACCCTGCTGCCGCATTTCTGGGATTGGCGAACTGAATCTCACCTTTTTCTTCCCTTTCTTCATTTATCCGCTGGAACTCTTTATTTGGCAAATAAATTTCTCCCCTTATTTCCACAACCGGCGGTATTTTATAGTGAGCGCCCGAAACGGAAAGTTTTAAGGGGATCTGCCGGATTGTTTTGAGGTTTGCAGTGACGTCGTCCCCGCGGAAACCATCACCGCGGGTGGCGCCCCGTACAAATAATCCGGTCTCATACCAGAGTGTAATAGCTATCCCGTCAATTTTTAATTCAACGACATATTCAATATCTGTATTGGCATCGATGCCGGCCATGCGTTTTATTCTTTGATCAAACTCCTTCAACTCCTCATTTGAATAGGTGTTATCGATGCTCAGCATTGGTTTCTTATGTTCCACGCCAGGGAACTGACTGATTGGTTGGTCTGCGACTCTTTGGGTAGGGGAATCCGGCGTTACGAATTCAGGATGTGCTTTCTCAAGGTTCTGTAACTCCCTGAGTAGTTGATCATATTCATAATCAGAAATCTCAGGGTTATTTTCCACATAATACTTATGGTCGTGATACCGTATAATGCAGCGGAGTTGTTCTATTTTTTCTTTTACCGTAGACGACACTTTTTTATCTTAACCATTTAGGGAAAAATTTATGGGAAACCAGGTTCTCTCTGATGTAATTTTCCAGGTGAAAGGAATTTTAAGCTGCCAGTATAACAAACTTTATATAAGAGTCAACGTATTCTGTTATAATGGCAGAATCACTTGACTTTGTTCTGCATTTTTTATAAACTCCCAAAAGCGTGTTTTTATCGCTAACGTTACGTAACTATTATTGGAATTTTTCAAAAAAACCAAATTGTTACCGCTGAAAAATGTATGCTGTTTTTCATAAAGGAAGTCAGGATTTGCGGCGTTTAATTGTTTACTGTGTTGATGGTCGTTCTGGGATAAACCTGCGTAATTGAATCACTTTTTCATTTTAATGATGTGGTAATTAACCACATATTTTTTTAGAGATCCCGCATAAAGGGGTGATGAATTATGGTTAAAGGAAGTGATTCTAAGGTTTTCTTTGAGTTGTTTAAAAAACCTCAGGAAAAAGACGGTGTTCAAAAAGAAGAACCACAACCAAATGCAGAGGCTGCAGAAAAAACACCGCAGCAAGGAGTTGGAACGCCGATTATGCCGAATGTAAAGCCGGAATCTAAAGACTTAACCACGAATCCGCCACCCGCAACCTCTCCTTCAGAAATGGGGGGGAAAGCAGGGCCATCTGACCCTTTGCAATGGATTAAAAATACAAGTACGGAAGCACTTTCGATTGAAAAAAAGACGGAGAAAAGGTATGCAACGCATGGCCCTATTCCGTCAGAACCCATTCCTTCAAAGCAAACAATTGCTACGCCGCCTGCTCCTTTGAGAGATGAAGTGGTGCTTCGCAAGGACGAGGTGGTATTACGGCAGGAAACGCTCATCATTGGCGCCATTGCGGCTACTTTTCTCTCCGTTGCCTGTTTCTTTGTAGGACACAAGGCGGGGTACAATAAGGGAATAACCAACCAGGCGGAAGAGTGGCTGGAAACAATAGAGCCAAAGAAAACTCAACCTGGAGGCATTGGCCAGTTAAAGCCCATTGACGCACCGAAAGAGAAGACGGCAAAGGATACTGCTTCGAAAGTTGAAAAGAAATCAGGCAGCGATGCTAAACTCGTTATCCAGGATAATGCGATAATAAAGGACCGGTGGACGATACGCGTGATTTCCTATAAAAATTCAAAGGCAAATGTGCAACGCGCCAAAGAAATAGCAGGTATGTTGCAGGAATCATTAGGTTATAGCTCTTTTGTTGTCAACACGGGAAAAGATCTTTTTGTTTGTGTGGGAGAATTTGACGATTTGAACAACGCCGACTTGACGAAAACCCAAAGGGACGTTGCCAATTTCGAATATCAAAATAAAAAACAGTTTTCGGGATGCTATCCCGTACGTATGAGATAAAATAAGGAGGAAGTATGAGCATTGATAAGAGTTTAAAACCAAAAGGGAAACTTTCGAGGCCGAGAAATGTGTATAGAAAGGTGGAACGTATCGCAATACTTAAGGCAGAGAATCGCTGGGATCAGGTTGCCTCAGTTTTTGGTCTCCCCAAGGTAAAAGTGGAAAAACTAAAGCGAAAAGGCAAGGCCCCAAAGAAAGTTGAACCGGCAGAAGCAGGTAAAGCAGGAAAGGCAGAAAAGGCAGGAAAGGCGAAAAAATGATTGCCAGCAGGATGTCTAATATAGACTCCTCCGGCATCAGAAAGGTCTTTGACCTTGCACAAAAAATGAAAAGTCCGGTAAACCTCAGCATAGGCCAGCCGGACTTTGATGTTCCCGGAGAGATCAAAGAAGAAGCGATTAAGTCGATAAATGAAGGCGCAAACAAATACACATTGACGCAAGGCATACCAGAACTTCGCAATGTGCTGATGGATCGCCTTAAAAAAGACAGAGAGGTGACTGCGGAAGATATTATGGTCACTTCAGGAGTTTCAGGTGCATTAACCTTAGCGATTATGACGCTGGTAGATCAGGAAGACGAGGTAATAATTCCCGACCCCGCTTTTGTTATTTACAAACACATGGTGAATTTTTGCGGCGGAAAATCAGTGTTTGTTGATACATATCCCGACTTCAAATTATCCGCGGAACGTATCGAGCCGCATATCACAAAAAAAACCAAAATAATCGTCATAAACAGTCCTGCCAATCCCACGGGGGTGATGAATACGCCGCAGGAGTTGAAAGATATCGCAGAACTGGCAAAAAAACATGACCTGCTGGTAATTTCCGACGAGATATATCATGACTACGACTATAACAACGAATTTGAGAGCATTGGAAAGTATTATAATAAAACGCTTATACTTGACGGATTCTCCAAATCCTTTGCCATGACCGGTTGGCGTTTGGGTTACGCAGCAGGCCCGGAAACGATCATAAAGGAAATGATAAAACTTCAGCAATACACCTTTGTATGCGCCCCTTCCTTTTCACAATACGCAGTGTTCCGCTCATGGGGATTCGATCTGAGCAAATATATCGCGGATTACAGGAAGAAGAGGGACATGATGTACGAAGGGCTGAAAGACAAGTTCCGGATCATAAAACCCGAAGGGGCTTTTTACTTCTTCCCGCAGGTTCCCTGGGGGACCGATGAAGAATTTGTTATGGCCGCCATCAAGAACAATCTGTTAATCATTCCGGGCAGCGTATTTTCTGAACGCCACACACATTTCCGCATTTCGTATGCCGCTACAGAAGAAACCATTGAAAAGGGCATAAAAATTCTTAACGACCTCGCGTAACCCCCCAATTCTTTACATAAGCCG
>MHYI01000038.1:0-1864 GCA_001828295.1 Planctomycetes bacterium RBG_16_41_13
AACCATATGAGAAGTTTGCAGAACTGGTCGAACGCCACTGGGATGGCATTGCCGCCTTCTGCAAACCAGAAAATAAGGTATCGCTCGGATTCGTCGAAGGTCTGAATAACAAAACCAGAGTCATTCAACGCCGGGCTTATGGTCTACGAGATGAAGAATATCTCCGGCTCAAAATCTTGACCTGCATGCTCCCTGATATCTAATTTAATACAAAAATGGCTCATTTTTACCCACTCGATAAGGAGAAGAGCCACTTTTCTAAAACCAACATTTATGCGGCTTTTACTTTCTAACAAGCAGCATTTACCATGAAATTTTGAGAGGATACGAAAATGCTGACACAAGAGAACTCACGGACACAACAAAGAGACGCATGCAATGCGTCTCTACATTAACATCAATGAAAGAATAAAGTCGCTGCCAAAGGCAGCCTAATTTAATTTCCTTTATTGTTTCGTTTCAAACCTGGCTATACCGTTGAAAATGAAAGAAACAACCCTGTCAGGGTTAATACGCTGCCGATTTTTGTACAGGACGTAAGAATAAAATGTCGCTGTAGTGATAAAAACCGCCAAATGCCCGATTCTCCCCGCAATCCTTTTCACGTTACATTACAATCCCACCTTTATGCGGTATGAAACCTTCACTTCTTTACCTTTGGGCGCTTCAACATCAAAGCGTATGGTAAATGCGTCTGTTTTTTTATACGGATGACTATTGCTTATAACACTCCAGTTTCCTGGCAACGTCTCAATAATACCAACTACTATATCTTCTTCTTTATGATTCTTTATCAAAATTTCCCACTCTGTTTCGTGGATTTTTGTAGTGAGCTGTTTATAATCTGTTTGTATTCGTTCAACGGCTACGTCAAATGCTTTTCCAATGTTTGCCTTTATTTCTTCATGTACCGGTGTATGATTTATTTGGTCCTCGCCGATAAAATGAATGGCGTCGTCTTTGTCTTGTTTAAAGAATCTAATAACGCCGCCGGGAATCGGCATACCGAGATTGCTTTCCTTCGTATTTTTAAAGTTTAAAAAGACATTTACGTCTTGTTTTTGTTTTTCATCCCTGAAAGGTCTTGTATATGAATACATGTTTCCGTGTACAAGGAATTCCTTCCGAATCGTTACATTCGATGCATCAAATAAACGAATTTGCTTTGTTTGATTATTTCTTATAGTAGTATTTCGTTGTAAGTTATAGGTGTGATATTCGAAAAACCCCTTTTCTTCGAATTGCGGGGATACCGCCATCTGCATCTCTGCCATCGCAAAGGTACGTTTTCTTTGAACCTCCGGTAAACTATGAACATCTCCCGCCACCAGTGAAAACCTGGCATTCTTATACAGTACACCACTCTGATTGTCTATTGTTGCCCATCCGGATAATTGCGCGGCGGTCTCCTCTTCGTTGATGGTCATAAGGTAATCCGCATGCCAATTCATATTATTCGTCAGATAAGAAATCTCCAGTGTGTGAGGTTTTTCCGATGTGTTTTTATAAAGCCACGTGAGTGTAGGTACAGTAAACAGTTTGTCCGGCAACTCCGGCAGGATTTTTATCCCCGGATGCTCTAAGTATAGTTCATTGTCTATCTCGAAAATCTGGCCATCGGTATTCTTCAGCAGCGTAGCAGCGATTGTATCCTTTCTGTCATGGTATTTATTCCATATCTGAAGTTTAATTGTTTTCCCCACATATTTATCAAGCAGTTTATTTGTATTTATAAGATCATATTCAAACGTTTGTTCCAATAAAGAAAATTTGTCAGGTTCATTCAAAGAAGCAACAGAGACTGTTTGAGGAATAATCTGTGACGCAATATCACTCACATATAACTCCCCTTCACCCACAGGAA
>MHYI01000038.1:1887-2334 GCA_001828295.1 Planctomycetes bacterium RBG_16_41_13
TGTTGTTATTATATACGACAACCTCTACCGAAACCTGGTCATTGAGAGCGCTGTTTGTTGTCTGATTGCCGGCGGATGATGCTGTTTGTGTAATAAACATTATTATAACAGACAAAATAATCATGTTGATCTTCATACAAAATCACCTGCTAAAAAAGGGATAAAGGGGATAATGATAAACAATAGTGTAACAATCTGGTTTTCTGAAAAATCGTAACACTTTAGCTTTTTGCTCTCTCTTTCGTTACTACAGGGATACTCCCACTCCATTTTAGTCGTGAGTTGTTCATATGTCGTTGTGGGGGTTATTTAGTGGTGCTCTTTCCCCAAGCCATACTTTTCATAATAAGTAATTTTATCGAGACTGAATCTTGGCCGTTGAGGGGGGTACTCCTCAGGATAACCGATGGGAAGTAATGCAATAATTTCAATGGTTTGTGGTATTTC
>MHYI01000038.1:2432-5051 GCA_001828295.1 Planctomycetes bacterium RBG_16_41_13
CGGTATTTCCCGTTGCGGCTATTAAGAGGTGCCACTTTATATCTGGATCCAACCCCCCTTTTTTTAACGACGGAACAAATACTTCCCGCGATTTTGCAGGTAAAGCGCCTGCTTCAATCAGCTCATCTATCCTGCTGGGAAATTCTCCAAAGGCCTTTCTATCCGCGCAGCACGCTATAATAACCGGCGCCTGGCCAACATGACGCTGGTTGTATGCAGCAGTCTGCAATTTTTTAATTGTCTCATTATCTCTAACAATGATAAACCTCCACGGTTGCGTATTTGAACCGGAAGGCGCAAGCCTGGCGCTTTCCAATAGTTGTAGTATCAATTCATCCGGTACCGGATCCGGTTTGAATTTTCTTATACTGCGGCGTTTTTGAATAGCTTCTCTTACATCCATGCTAAAATCCCCGATTTGTTATTTCTTTCAAAATAGTGTACACTGTGCAATAATTTCCACACTATACGGCGTTATCAGTATCTCTGTCAACTGCATACTCCGTGGTGATTTTATTTTTTTTTGTACTTTTTTTAAGGCATTATATTATGTCAAAAATTATTATTAATGATTCTACTCTTGAACTTACCGTGGGCGACATTACACTGCAGGATACTGATGCAATTGTAAATGCGGCAAATACTACGCTTTTAGGCGGTGGCGGGGTAGATGGCGCAATACATAGGGCGGGCGGCCCCAAAATACTGGAAGAATGCAAGAAAATCGGGGGGTGTCCGACCGGAGAGGCAAGAGTTACTGCCGGTGGACATTTAAAAGCGCGATATGTTATTCATACAGTCGGCCCCGTTTACCTGGGAGGGGAAAAAAATGAACAGGCGCTGCTTGAAAACGCATATCGAAATAGTCTGAAAGCCGCCGCTGATCATGCCGTCAAAAGCATTTCATTCCCTTCGATAAGTACCGGCGCATACGGATATCCCATTGATAAAGCCTCGAAAATCGCATTGAAAACGGTAATCGGGTATTTAAAAAATCATTCAGGCATTCGCCTGGTGCGATTTGTGCTTTTTAACAATGATGCATACAAAGCCTATGAAAAAGCAATGAACGAATGTATCTCAGAGCAGTAATTTCTTTGCACACTTCCATTCGTCAGTGCGTGCTTTTTGGCAAAATATTTAATGGTGAAATCCGAGTACGATTTACGATTTACAAAGTACGATTTAAATCTAAAATTGTACATCGTACATCGTACATCGTACATCGTACATCGTACATTCTTCTGTATTTGGTTCTGGCTATGCCAGCTTAGGAGTTTTGAAATTGTTGCCTGTTTTTTAACTTCATTTTCCGGAAAAACGTCCTTCGCTCTTTTCTATTTTGTGGAGGCATATCCTCAATAGGCGGATTTAACTTTCTTAATGGTTCATCGCACTGCATACACACAGTAAAGGATATTCCATCGTTCAACATTTTTCTTTTGCGGGCAGCGATTTCGCAAATTTCGCTGTCAACGAGATTCCCCAGCAAAGCGGCGCCGGAAAGATCATGGCAGCATGCAAGTACATTTCCTTCCCACGTAATAAACGTATGATACCTGAAAAGACCGCAATTCCCCGTATTAGTCCCATAGTCGCGCCGTTCATATACGCCTGGCGCCATTACATTGCCGCCGCGGCCATGGCAGGCAACCATGGATGAAGGAATACCCATGTCCCTCCAGAAGCGCTCATACGCTTCATGCTCATCCTGATTCATTTCTGTGCGTATCCCTGTTATTCGAAGGCCGACATTTCCCGCAGATAGATTTATCAACTCCATAGCCCGCTCTATCGCCTGATCATAAGGCGTTTCAGGGCACAATCTTTCAAAAACATCTTTTCTCAAGCTGGGAAAAGAGAGCGTTATAACATTTGGCCTTGACTGAACAAGCGCAGGAGAAATATTGTCCCCTAACGATGCCGGATTAACAACAATGCAAACATCAGCCCCCCCACCACGTAGTTCCCGTATCCATTCAAATACCCTCGGATGCGATAATGGGTCTCCCATACCGGAAAACGTTATGAGGCTTCCTTCCCTGATGAGTTTTTCGCTTATCGCTTTAAATGTTTCCTCACTCATCATGCCTGTTTGCCGTGTTATTGAGTCACGCGGACAGAGAAGGCATTCAGCGCCACAGATATTCGCAATTTCCATGTCAACAGACACGAAGGCCCATTCAGATGGCATTGTGTTTTTCCTTTCTCACCGCGTCAAGCCATGCCGTGCCAAAACGGGCGTCAGGTTCCAGATAATGCCCTTCACTCCACTCATTCCATGACGCTATAAAACAAAGCGGAGTAGTGTTGTTTCTCATTGTATAATGTATTGCTTTCCTGAGAAATCCTGAAAATAGTCCCGGATGTTCATTCACCACAATTGGCCACCATGGATAGCGGAAGGGTTTTTGGTTTCCGTGTAATTCTCCGCGGGGCGAAGCATCCCAGCCAGGAGACACGGAAGGATAATAGGCAAGGTTTGATCTTTCGGCAAAATAGTTCCATTCACCGCTTCGGATACCGGTCAGTTCGCCATAATCCTGCAGATATCCTCCTTTCCACTCAGGCAGCCACACATAATGGCTTAAACTGTCAAAGCCTGCTTTTTTAAATTCC
>MHYI01000039.1:0-203 GCA_001828295.1 Planctomycetes bacterium RBG_16_41_13
CCCCAGGGAAAAGTTCGAGGCCTTTTCTTTTCAAGATGACATTAACGCAGTAGAAGATCTGGAAACAGGAATGACATTGCCGGGGATTGTCACCAATATTACCAATTTTGGGGCATTTGTGGATATAGGGGTTCATCAGGACGGGCTGGTACACATCAGCAATATGGCGGATAAATATGTTAAAAACCCTGCAGATGTTGTCA
>MHYI01000039.1:863-2306 GCA_001828295.1 Planctomycetes bacterium RBG_16_41_13
ATCCTCTTCTATCAGAAGGTCTAACACCGCCTCCAGCGGAGGCTTCTTCTGTATCGCAGCAATTTCTGCAATAGATTTCCCCACCATCCACCTGTTTTTCTGAGTAGAAACAGATGAAATCACTATATCTGACCAAAATGGCGCCTCATCAGCCTTTGACATCTCTTCAGCAATGCGCTTTCTTACCGCACGGTCTTTTAATCTTTGTATTTGATCTTCTATGCCGCCATCGTATACCCAGGCAGGCAAAATGACATCGAGGTCCGTCGCTGCTGCGGTATAGGGATAGCGGTCACAGGTAACATTCACCCCTTCGTTTATTGCATACGCTATCAATGCCTTTACATTTTCCAATTTGTGCCAATTTTCCTGCCCCATTGTCTTAATATGCGATATCTGCACATTAACGCCAGTCTCTTCCGCCACCTTTATCGCTTCCGCAATGGCATTTTCCAGGTCATCGCCTTCATTTCGTATATGGGTTGCATAGAGTCCTCCATATTCATTCACTCTATTGCACATTGTTACCAGTTCGTCAAATTCCGCATAACAGCCAGGCGGATAAACCAGGCCGCTGGACATGCCAAAAGCGCCGGCTTTCATAGCTTCTTCCAGGTACTTGCCCATTACCGATAATTCATCTTTAGTGGCAACCCTGTTATCATATCCTACAGCACACGCTCTGATATTCCCATGACCCACAAGAAAAGCCCTGTTGACGGAACTATTTATCCCTTCCGCAACATCAAAAAACCCTTGAGCAGAACGCCATGAGGGAACGATGCCGTATTTTGACAACCCTTGCCTGCGCCGTTCCAATAATTTTCCCCGCAACGGGAATGCAGATAACCCACAATTGCCACAAACCTCCGTAGTAACGCCGTCCAGTATTTTACTTTCACTTTCCCGGCACGCAAGCCACAGAAAGTCGCTATGAGAGTGAATGTCAATGAATCCCGGAGCAACAATCATCCCCTCTGCATCAATTCGTGTGCAGGTATTACAGGAAATACGCTCTTCTATTACTTCAATCTTATTTCCCTTGATACCAACGTCCATTTTTTTTCCGGGCATTCCGGTACCGTCTATCAAGAAACCTTTTTCTATTATCAGATCAAGATCCATTTTCCGCATTATTTCTTTTCGCTCTATTCTGTAAACTTAAAGAAGGGATTTTATTCTTCCACTAATGAGGATGGTTTATCCAGCCCCAGTACTTTATCTACATCTTTGTGGAGTGAATCGAGGTCTGTCTTGATGGTGTCGATGTGCCTTTTGGAGTGTGTGGAGGAACAACCTGTAAAATAAGTAAAAGCCGCTATTAAAAAGACCGGCAGGAAGAAGTGTACTTTAAAAGAATTTCGTTTCATGATTAAATGTCCAAAAAATAAGTGTTCTTTTTATAAATGTTTCGTCCGGCAAAGAAAATCGGCAGTCGGCAAT
>MHYI01000039.1:2474-6406 GCA_001828295.1 Planctomycetes bacterium RBG_16_41_13
AATTCTTCTGTGTTTGGTTCTGGCTATGCCAGCTTAGGATTTAGGATTTTAAATCGTACTTCGTAAATCGTAAATCGTAAATCTAATATGCTTTTCGCTGCCTTGATGAGGGTATTTTTAGAATACGGCGGTATTTGGTGACCGTTCTCCTGGCTATGTCTACCCCTGAAGCGCCTAATTTATCTGCAACCTCTTCATCGCTCAATGGGTTTGATTTATCTTCTTTTGCAACAATTTCAATAAGTTTCTGCCGGATAGATTCCCATGATTCCATATTACCGTCAGCATTCTGAAAACCTCCCGTGAAGAAAAATTTCATTTCAAAAACGCCCTGCGGGGTTTGAATATATTTATGGGCAATTGCACGGCTCACCGTTGAAACATGGACGCCAACAATATCGGCGACGTCCTGCATCTTCAATGTTCGCAGGCGGTGAACTCCTTCATCTAAAAAACCCTTTTGCATGCTTACAATTTTGCATGCAACTTTATATAATGTACTCCTCCGCTGCTCTATGGCATCTACCAGCCATTTAGCAGATTCAATCTTCTTCTGTATATACTGTCGCGTTGAACTATCAATATTGCTTTCACTCAAGGATTTTCTATAAAAGGCGCTAATATGCAAATGCGGTATATTCGCATTATCAATCAAAAACACCTCATATTGCCCGTCAATTTGTTCTACCTTCACTTCAGGGACCACATACGGAATTGTTTCATCGTTAAATACGGAACCGGGTTTTGGGTTTAGTGTACGAATAAATTCTACCTGTTTTTTTATAGTTTCAAGACTATATCCTGTTTTCTTTGCTATGGCAGGATATTTTCTTGATTCGATTTCTAATAAATAATTTTGCAGAAGATCCTTTGTTATGTGGTAATTCGGGTCACGATTGTCTAACTGTAACAGTAAACATTCCTGTAAATTTCTCGCTCCGATACCAGGCGGTTCCAATGTCTGTACAATTTCTAACGCCTTTTCGGCATCTGCCAAAGAAACAGGTTTTTCAAAAGACGAAACTATTTCTTCTAACGGACCAGATAAATACCCGGAGGTATCAACAGAATAAATAATGTTCTCACACGCTTCATAAAGATGTTCAGGAACTTCCATAAGCGATAACTGCCCCAGCAGGTAATCATGAAGCGACATTGGTTTGGCGGCAGTATTTTCCAGCGCCTCTTGTTTCTGATCACGTTCATCAGAAAGGGCACTCTTCCGGATTGTTGTTTTCGAATAATATTCATTCCAATCTTCCGCCATCTCATTATGCCGGTCAACCTCTGCCTTTTTGGCGTCATCCCATTCAGTTTGAGCAGCATTTTCTCCGGCAATTGAGCTGTCTTCTGAGACAGGGCTATCTTCTTTCGGTTGTTCAACCACCTCCTCAAGAACCGGGTTATCCAGCAGCTCTTGCTGTATGCGCTCTGCCAGGGCCAATAAAGGAAGCTGGAGTATTTCTATAGACTGAATTATCTGGGGAGACAACTTCATCTTTTGCTGAAGTTGCGGCAATAAAGAAGACTGCATTTTCATTAAAAATCACCTTCCCAAAAATTAACTATAAATACCTGGTAGTGTGTTTCAGTAAAAAGCATACGTTAAACTAGTTCCTCATCTCATTCCTATCACTGACCGCATCGGCTACGATAGCGGTATTTGCATATTCAAGATAACTGCCCGTCGGCAACCCGCGGGCAATCCTCGTCACTTTAACGCCAAATGATTGTAATTGTTTATGTATATATACGGCGGTTATATCCCCTTCCATATTCAAATTAGTGGCAAGTATTACCTCTTTAACGCTGCCGTCTTTTACTCTTTGCAAAAGTCTGCCAATAGTGAGTAAGTCGGGGTCAATACCCTCCAAGGGGGAAATATGTCCCTGGAGTATATGATAATGACCATTATATTTGCCCGTTTTTTCAATAGTTAGTAAATCTGCGAACTGTTCAACAACGCAAATAATTGAACTATCCCTGCGTATATTACTACAGATATGGCATGGGCTATTTTCTGCGACGTTAAAGCAAACAGTACAGATTTTCATATATTTCTTTACATCGCGAATAGCGTACGCCAGCTTCATAGCATCGTCAACCGGCTGTTTTAAAACATAACAGGCTAACCGTTCTGCGGTCTTCTGCCCAATCCCGGGCATTTTCCCAAACTCACTAATAAGTTTATTCACTGTTTGCGGATAAGTATTCAAAGCACATACCTCTTTATGATCAATGAACGAATCATCCCCCAAACATTCCTGACATGCCGGGAATATTTAACCCACCGGTAAATTTCCCCATCTCGGATTGATATAATTCCTGAGATTTTTTCAACGCCTGGGAAACGGCGGAAAGGATAAGATCTTCCAGCATCTGAACATCTTCCGGGTCTACCACTTCCGGGTCAATTTTTATAGAAAGGATTTCCTGCTTCCCATTCATATGTACCGTAATCATACCGCCTCCGGAGGTAGCCTCTATTACACGTTCTTTCAAATCTCTCTGGGCATCCTCCATCTGCTTTTGCATTTTTTGCGCCTGCTTCTGCATCTGTTTCATCATTTCTGTCATATTGCCAAAACCCTTCATTTCACCCCCCTATCGGTTAACTTTAATAACACGACCGTCAAATAATTCTAACGTTTTTTTTACTGCCGGTTCTGAAAACACCGTATCGTTTATTTGCTGTGCACCACCATTGTCCAAAATCCGGCTCTGTCTGTTCTCTTCCGGCTCTTCTTTTTCAGATAGTACCAGCTTCAGTTCCCTAAAGCCCGGCACTACTTCTTTCGCACAATTTTCGATAAGTTTTTTTTCTTCCGGTTGCTCCAATCTTTCTTTCTGGAAAAGAAATTTTCTGGAAAATGCAACTAGCAATACTCCCTCATCACTGCTTAGCAGACGGCCTTCCTTGAAAAACGCCCAGGTAGATTTTTTCTTTTTCTGAATACTTTTAAGGATATCCCCCCATACCTCGTTTTTTTCCCTTGCGATACATGGAGTTATTTTTTCTTCTTTTGCGGGAGGTATCACATCGCCTTCTTCTATTGATTTTTCAGACACTGTCTGCCGGGCAAACGATTCCGCAGGAAGGAGTATCTCATTCCCTCTCTTGCCTGGGATATTGTCAACTTGCTCCAGTTTTTCCTCTAATGTCGTTATGCGTTCAATAAGGCCAGACAATGCGCCGATAGATTCCATCCGGCACAGTTTTATAACGGCCATTTCCGCAGAAATCCGCTGCAGCAAAGAATCCGTTGAACGTATCCTCATCACGGAAAGCATTTGGATCATATACATCAGTGTATCGCCGGAAAATGATTTTTCAAAGCGATGAATAAAAGACTCGTCATACTCAGCCCATGCTGCATCCGGACCGCAGGAAGAAAACACCAAAAGATCTCTTAACCGCAGAAGCAACTGATCAATAAACTCCGCCGTAGTCTTTCCCTCATTCAGAATATCATCCACAATTCTCAGCGCGCCGGAAGCATCTTTGTTCACAAAACACTCAAACATACTATAAATCTTATCATCATCAATATACCCCAGCACATAATTTACATCCGCCGAAGTTACCTTATCATCGCAGAAAGAAAAGAGTTGATCAAGTACAGACTGTGAATCCCTTAATCCTCCCTTTGCGTATTTTGCAATCGTATGGAGGGCTGAGGGCTCTATTTGTTTCCCTTCCGTTTTGCATATTTCCAAAAGGTGTTTTTCAATATCATGAACGGAAATATTCTTAAAGTCAAATCGTTGGCACCGCGATTGAACTGTTTCAGGAAGACGGTTTGCCGCAGTTGTCGCAAATATAAACTTAACATGAGATGGTGGTTCTTCGAGGGTTTTAAGAAGGGCATTAAATGCTTCGCGGGTAAGCATGTGTACTTCATCAATAATATAAATTCTATACCGCGCTCTCG
>MHYI01000040.1:0-1810 GCA_001828295.1 Planctomycetes bacterium RBG_16_41_13
CACCTGACGCCTTCTATGTGATTTACATCGACAGAGATAAAAACGGCGCCTTTGAAAAGGAGGCTATCCGCATAAAGTCAAATACCAGCTATCGAACAAGCGCCCCTGAAATTTACGGTTACAAAAAAAAGAACGGCGATTATCACTATGTTCAGATATTCCCCAAAAAAGTTTACAACGGTGAAACACTTCCCAAGAAACAAACACTTTATTTCAAACTGGCAATGGTATCGGGCGATACTAAAGTTTTCCTGGACACGATAGCTTCTGCCACAGCACACGGCAATTTGATACACACAAAAAAGATAAATAATTTTTTGATTATGATTATCCTATCGGCAATTATCCTCTATTTTATTGTCCATGCGCGACGGAATCCTGATATGTTCCTGAGAAAGATTGGCGGGCTTGACGCCGTGGATGAGGCCCTCGGTCGCGCCACGGAAATGGGCAAGCCTGTGCTCTTTGTCCATGGTTTAACAGGAATGGGTAGCATCTCAACGATTGCCGCAACCAGCATCCTGAGCAGGATTGCCCGGAAAATTGCAGATTATGACGCCAATCTGAAGGTCGTCAATAACGACCCCATTGTTATGTCCGTGAGTCAGGAGGTGGTAAAGGAATCTTATCTGGAAGCAGGCCGCCCCGATGCCTATAATCCAGACAACGTTTTTCTGGTAGCCTCTGAACAGTTTCCCTATGTAGCAGCAGTGGGTGGAATCATGACCCGTGAAAAACCGGCCGCTAATTTTTTTATCGGATATTTTTTTGCAGAGGCGCTGATCCTGGCTGAAACAGGGGCAACCACAGGAGCAATCCAGATTGCCGGCACCGATGCTTATACCCAGTTGCCCTTCTTTATTACCACCTGTGACTACACCCTGATTGGAGAGGAGCTTTACGCAGCCAGCGCATATTTATCAAGGGAGCCTATGCTTATGGGTACGCTCAGGGCACAGGATGTGGGAAAGGGACTTCTTATCATTATATTGATATTGGGGACAGTACTGGCAAGTTTCGGGTTGGTATTTATTACGCATCTATTTGAGGCCTTTTAGAAATATTTTTAGCCACGAATTGGCACACGTGGACACGAATGAAGATAAAATATTGTTTAAGGATTTATCTTATAAAATCGTTGGACTGGCAATGCAAGTTTATAACAAATTGGGTTACGGTTTTTTAGAAAAGATTTACGAAAATGCCTTTATGGTACTTTTTAGGCGAGAAGGAATTCAGGCAAAGTAACAAGCACCTATTACTGTTTATTTTGAAGGACAACCCGTAGGGGATTATTATGCGGATATTTTAGTTGAAAACAAAATAATCCTGGAATTTCAGCAATGTCCGGTTAGGTTTTTGCGCGTTTTATTCTATTGCTCTAAAGCTGTCATTCCCGCATGTTTTTAGCGGGAATCTAGGATGGATGAGCCTCTGGATACCCGATAAAAGCATTCGGGTATGACAAAAGCCGGTACATGCAAATTCCTAACTGGACAATGCTGCTGGAACTTAAATCTGCTGAAGAAATTGTAGACGCTCACAGGTCTCAAGTTCTCAATTATTTGAAAGCTACAGAATTACAATTGGCGATTATCCTGAATTTTGGCAAAGAAATGCTTGAATAAGAAAGACTCGTTCTGTAACAATAAAATGATTTTTTTATTAGTGTAAATTTGTGTTTATTCGTGGCTAAATAATCAATTATGAATTTTTTAAAACGTACCGTTCCACTTGTTATTGCATTCGTCATGGGCGTACTTATGGCTATGCAGTATTATGTCCCCCATAAACTCTCGCAGGACTTGCT
>MHYI01000040.1:1872-2506 GCA_001828295.1 Planctomycetes bacterium RBG_16_41_13
CACTGGACAAGGATTAAAAGAAAGGTGGAAGGTTGGGGATACAGCGTCTTTGTCTATTTCGGCGCTATAATTACCCTGATCTTTGGCTTTTTGAATGGTGGAAAATTCTTCTGGAATGATAAGCAGCAAGATACCATGTTTGATTGGCTGTATTATTATGTGCAGGTTCCAGCAGGCGCCACTATTTTTTCTATTTTAGCCTTCTTTATTGCTTCCGCAGCTTATCGTACATTTCGCGCACGCACAAACGAGTCAACCGTATTACTCATTGCTGCCATCCTTGTCATGCTTGGAAGGGTGCCTATTGGGAATTATATTTCTCAATATATTCCTGCGATAGCTGATTGGATTATGGCAGTCCCTAATCTTGCCGCAAAACGGGGCATTCTTTTGGGTGTGAGTCTGGGAGCAATTGCGACCTCTCTCAAAATCATATTTGGTATCGAGCGGTCTTATCTGGGCGGAGGTGATTAATGGAAAGATTTTTACGGATAGACCGCCGCATCATCTTTGCAATTATCACCGTGGCCGTTATCGTATCTCTTATCTTGCGGTTTGAATTGCCCATTCCTGCGTCTGAGCCTGTTCAGGGGGTTTATGAAAAAATAGAATCGCTGCCAAAAGGCTCCCACGT
>MHYI01000040.1:2578-2852 GCA_001828295.1 Planctomycetes bacterium RBG_16_41_13
TTGTTTTAGCAGAGATTTAAAGGTGATTGGCATGACCCATTACACGGGCGCTCCTGGCCTTGCAGACCAGGCAATGACCTCTGTAGCCAACCAATACCAAAAAAAGCCCGGCGAAGATTACACCTTTTTAGGTTATAAACCAGGGGCAGCCTCTCTTATTATTAATATGGGGGAAAACCTTTATTCTGCCTTTCCCAAAGATTTTTATGGAAACGATACGGCGACATTACCCGTCTTACAAGGCGTAGACTCACTCAGAGAAATCGATTTCTTA
>MHYI01000040.1:3022-3164 GCA_001828295.1 Planctomycetes bacterium RBG_16_41_13
ATATGAGGCGCTGGTCGGGAAAAAGGCAAATGCCGTGAGTGGAATGCGTCCCCAAAGCGTGGTACACGTAATTATTATCCTCTTTGTCATATTTGGTAACATCGTTTATTTTACATCCGGAAGGGCACGGCATGCGTAAGGA
>MHYI01000040.1:3515-8783 GCA_001828295.1 Planctomycetes bacterium RBG_16_41_13
GAGATTCTCAAGGAAATTATCCTGGCTGAGCCGCTGGACATTTGCATTTGTGGTGGGTCTTGGTGCCGGGGGGAGCATTCCGCGGGTCATTTCGGCATTCATCCTGGAACAAATAAAACCTTCCCTGCATCCTGTCTTTTCAGGCGGAGAAACGATACTCTCCAGTATTAACACTCTACTGATTATGCTGGGGGTTATCTCCGTGCTCATTTACTTCATCTTTTCCGTCGAGCACAAAGGCGCGATTGGGAAGGTATCAAAGATTGGAATATGGTTTCTCATGATCTCCTTTGGCGCATCCTTTGGCTACACAGTCATGGGCAGGTTATCATTACTTATCGGCCGCATTCAGTTCTTACTCAGGGATTGGTTGAATATTTTACAATAATTGTTGCGTCACGAATTGGCACAAATGGACACAAATGAAAAGTATAGTGAAGGGGATCAATTCCTTATCATTGAGGGGTGATGTCAATTTGAAAGACTTGACACCCTTTTTCACTTCGTTTTATTGAAATTCTCCTGAGAAAAAGTATAATTAATGATAATAGCGCAATGCCTTATTTGCAGGATGCAAAATGATAGATAAGCAAGAGTTTTATCACGGAGCGGCAATAATTCGTTTGCTTGAAGATGAGCGTTGCCAAAAACTCCAGAAACACAGTCTCGGCTACACTGTGAATGATGAAACATTTATATTTTTAAAATATACTACCAAGTCACGTTCACCATGGCGGTTCAGTTTCAGTCGCGGCGAAATAGAGGGTCTGAATGCCATAGCTAATTCTTTCGGGAGAATTATACTTGTATTGATTTGTGGTGGCGATGGCATCTGTACAATCTCGTGGCAGGAAGCGTCAGAACTTCTCGGAAATGATGCCGGATGGATTTCAGCAAAACGAAATTTCAACGAACAATACGGCGTGGCTGGTTCGCAGGGAAAATTAAAAGGGAAAATATCCTTACTCGAATGGCCGTCAATTGTATTTAGGAATCAATCATGATAGATGAAAACAAGAGGCGCGCCATTATCCACGACGGGCATCATGTCACCGAGGTTCTTAACGTCTTGGCGGAGGAAATTAAAACTCTGAGATCTTTGCAATTGATCGTGGACAAAGCCGTTCAAATTATTGAAAGTTCGGTTGATCCTATTGCTGGCCCTCCGGAATCCGAATCGGCCGAGCATGAAAATGACGGCCTGCTTTACGGTTTGATCCAAAGCGGTAAGACAAGCATCATCACCGTGGCGGCGGCGATGGCCGCCGATAACGGGTTTCAATGCATAGTGATTTTGACTTCTGACATAGATGTTCTCTATGATCAAACGCTGGAGCGCGTTCGAAGAGCGTTGCCGGGGTTGAGCATTCTCGGGAAAAATGATTGGAGGGAGGCACAAAGATTCGAACGACAATTAAGGACACCGCCCTTTGTTATTGTGTGTTCAAAGAATGGAAGAAAATTAAGCGGTTTGTTAGAGGCGTTTAAGGTCGCGAGGGCGAGAGGTCTTTCTGCGATGATAATTGACGACGAAGCGGATCAGGCAAGTCTTAATACTTATACCAGCAGAGGAGGAGAAAAGGTAAGCAAGATAAATGAGGTCATCACAGATTTCCGAAAATTTTTCGGGGTCAATACTTATTTGCAGGTGACGGCAACTCCGCAAGCTTTGTTTCTTCAGCGGCCAGACGGGTTCTACAGGCCTTCTTTTACTGTTTTGAGCGAACCGGGAGCAGGCTATGTCGGCGGTGAAGCATTCTTCGGCCTCGATAGCAAATTACTGAAAAACGTAGCCCTCGATGAGGTTGAACAATTACGCACCACTTATCAACCAGCTCCCACGGGAACGGTACCACCCGGACTGAGAAGATCCCTGTATTCTTTTCTGGTTGCAGCGGCCGCGAAAAAGATACAGAACCCGACCGAAAACTATGCCTTCCTCTGTCATATAAGTGTTAGTAATGCAGATCACAAACACATTGTTAACTTACTGGATCGTTTTAAGGAAGAAACATTAAGCGTTCTACGTAATCCTACGTCAAAACAGTACAACAGGCTGGTTGATGATTTGAAAAAAGAATATGACGATCTCTTGGATACTCAACCTGGACTGCCTGTATTCGATCAGGTTGTTGAGAAAGTCAAATTTTATCTCCACGGCGCAAATATAAAATTAATAAATGCCTCATCGAACGAGGAAATCAAACTCGATTCTGTCTACAACATCTTCGTGGGCGGCAATAAACTCGGAAGAGGTGTTACCATAAAAAACTTACTCACCAGCTATTACGGCAGGAATCCGCAAAGACCGAACGCTGATACCGTTTTGCAGCATGCAAGAATGTACGGTTATCGGCAAAATACGATAGGAGTTACCCGATTATTTCTGCCGGAGAAATTGGCGGAGCATTTCCGGTTAATTCATCAAATGGAAAATGCGTTGCGCGAACTGGTCGAGAAATATCCCAAAGGTAAATTTGAGGGTATTTACATATCGTCACCTCTGCGAGCAACCAGACCTAATGTGCTTGATCCCAACTCGATCGGAATGTACGTTGCCAGTAGAAGTTACAATCCAGCCTATCCTTTACGTACTGAAAAAATGCAGAAAAATACCGACTGGTTGGATTCAAAATTGTCGAGTTTTGGTGACAAAACAAGCGCAGAAGAGGTTACGGTAGATTTTTTAATTGAGCTGTTGGAGAAGTGTGTTCCCGACCCAAAACATGGAATCGAGTTGTGGGACTTGAAAACGATAAAGACCGCTCTTGAGAAGTTAAAATACCTCAAAGGGGACAAAGCTTATTTAGTGGTAAGGCGAGGTAGAGATTTGAAAGAACGCCGTAATGAAACTCAGGGGATTCTGTCCGGAGGGGAAGAAGCGTTGGCTCAGAAAGATGCGCCAGCCCTCTTCATTTACAGGCAGAACGAAATCCCTGGAAGAGGTGAAGTTGCGGTGTGGTGGCCTCAGTTGCGATTCCCCGAAGGGAACTATGTTTTAGCTTTTAGTTTCAACAGATGACTACTAAAAAGAATAATTTGGCCAAAGAATATTTCGCCATTAATTTGTTTTCAGGTTGCGGCGGTCTTTCTGAAGGGATGCGCCAAGCCGGATTTAGTGTCGTTGCAGCGATAGAAAAAGATAACATAGCGGCAAAATGTTATAAAGAAAATCATCCGCAAACACTCCTATTAAACAAGGATATCCGTAAAGTAAGGATTTCTACAATTAAAAAGTTGTTCGGTAGCAGGCCGATTCATTTACTTGCTGGCTGTCCGCCATGTCAGGGATTTTCTTCTGTTCGAAGACTAAATAGGAAAAAAGCTGTTCGTGATGAAAGGAATGGCTTGATTCTCGAATACCTTCGTCTTATTAGAAGATTAAAACCTCTTACAGTAATGATGGAAAATGTGCCGGGACTACGTAATTATTATCTTTTTAAGAAAATGCTCATAGAGTTAAAAAAAATGGGATATTTCCTCTATTATGACGTTGTAAACGTTGAAAAATACGGAGTGCCTCAAAGAAGAAAGCGATTGGTTTTGGTCGGATCTCTGTTATCGCAAATAAAAGTTGCTCCTTCACCGAATATTAAAAAAACCGTAAGAGATGCTATCGGAAATTTAAAGTCGTCAGACACAACTCACGATCCTTTGCATAGAATTGTTGCTAGACATACTCCTCGGATTCAAAACCTAATAAACATGATCCCTACTGACGGAGGGAGTAGGACCAACCTACCTAAAAAATATCAACTTGCATGCCACAAAAAACCGAATGTAGGATTTAAAGACATATACGGAAGGTTAAAATGGGATAGTTATTCATCAACGATAACTGGTGGGTGCTTAAATCCATCTAAAGGAAGATTTTTACACCCGGAAGAAAATAGAGTCATAACGCCTCGAGAAGCAGCATTGCTTCAAACCTTTCCGAAGAATTATAAATTTCCTTTATCTATTTCTAAAGCCGAACTTGCGTTAATGATAGGCAATGCTCTTCCACCTGAGTTTAGTCGCATTCAAACAGCTCACATTTTAGATCATATCAAAAGCTTTAATGGCTGACATTTTTTCAAAAGAAAAACGTTCACTCATAATGAGTAAGGTAGCCTCAAAGAATACCCAGCAGGAGTTATTTATCCGAAAACTTATACATTCCATGGGTTATCGTTTCCGCTTGCATCGGAAGGATTTGTCAGGCAAGCCTGATTTAGTGTTTCCAAAATATAACAAAGTAATTTTTGTTCATGGCTGCTTCTGGCATGGGCATAAAGGATGTAAACGTTCATCCTTGCCTAAGACAAACCGCAAATTCTGGAAAAATAAAATCGCAGGCAATATGCTGCGTGATAAAATAAATTATGCTCGCTTAAGAAAAAAGGACTGGAAACACTTAGTAATTTGGCAATGTGAAATCGGCAAAGAAAAAAAGGAAGCTTTGATAAGAAAAATTTCCAGTTTTCTATTTAAAAACTAAGGAAAAATCAAAGGGATCACCTATTGAGGTTATAGTCAAGTGAAAAAACAGTATTCCTAAGAGGTAATTTCTCAATACAAAAATACTCTATAAATGCAATTTCAATCCGTCGCTTTTCATTATCGTAAGAAGCCCTGGATTTTAGTTACCAGTCTTCAGTCACCTATTGGCAGCATCCGATGAGTACGGATCTGCATGATAATCTCGGAAGCGACTCCTCACTAATCAGACCTAGGGAAGCTATCCTCCTGGAGGATACTTCAGACCCCACAGAGTGCAGGAGCCGCCACCGACTGGATTTGAAATTCTTTTTTATCGCTATAAAATGGTCTTCGTTCTTTTAACACATGGTAAATGATCTTGAGCATATCCCTGGCTAATACTACTTTAGCAGTATTATGACCCTTTCGTTGTTTGAGTATTCCGTATCTTTCTTTCATTTCGGGAACGGCCAGAATAAAGTGATACACGTTTTCCAACAGTATCCATTGGAGGTTCTTTCTCCGGTTGATGTTTAATGGACCATGAAATGTTTTATTGGCGCTGGCTGATACACGAGGTGCTAGTCCTGCATATGCACACAATCGGTTAAATGAAGCAAATCGGGCAATATCGATAATCTCTGACTTAATGAGGGCTGCAGAAAAATGGCCTACGCCTGGAATACTCATGAGATTTACCATATCATGGTCAAGATTCGATACGGTTCCTATTTCTTTTTCAATGCCGGTAAGCTTCTGTGCTAATCCTGTGATTCTCTCGATATAATTTTTTATCAGCCGGGTGTA
>MHYI01000041.1:0-236 GCA_001828295.1 Planctomycetes bacterium RBG_16_41_13
CGTTTCAAACCATTCTAAAAAATCGAACCTTTCATGGCGGTATATTGGCTAATGGATCAGGTTTCTTGAAACACGGGGAGAATGGAAAAGGGATACTGTCCCGTTGGTACCCAACCACAATTGCTAAGCGATTCGAAAATTTAAAATCCATTGCTGATAGAATTAATTTTCGCCAAGAGGACGGTCTGGATGTCATTCTGGAGTATTCGCAACGCAATAACGTAGTATTTTTCATC
>MHYI01000041.1:274-2076 GCA_001828295.1 Planctomycetes bacterium RBG_16_41_13
TCTCAACCATGACGACACGCGAGACTAATTCCTCAAACAAAGCTGTGATGCTTATGATGCCTCCACCGGCAAATGGTTCGACCAAGATTTCGGGCTTAGGGTATTGATTTTTAATCCAATCTCGGAATGTTGGAACAAACCATGTTTTCCCTCCCGGGTATCGGAATGGGCTTCTTTGCGGTACGGATGCGACGTTAACCGGTTTAGGGGCTTCGGTATCACACAATTCAGGGAAGAGCGTTCGTTGTCTGAATGCTTTCATATCAAAATGGCTTTTCAATTATTTTGTTGTTTGGTGGTGTTTCAAGCTGCTCATCAAGCTTTTCTTGAAGCAACTTTATAAAATCATCTATGTTTCCTGGCGAGGAAGTCGTTATAGATATAAGTGCTGGCTCAAATTCCGTAAAAATTTCGTCGGTTTTTGTTAGTGTGAACCTTGCTTGTCCTTCTTCTTTCACCAATTGGAGATCATATATAAGCCAAGAAATATCAGCTTTCGACTTGCTGACTGTTTTCAAAGACGGAAGTGTTTCAAAGAAACTCTTATTTAGTGCAACAACTGTTTTCTTGTGCCAAGAATGAAGAATACCACCTTTATATAGAAGTTGAGGAGCTAAACGTTTTCGAGAAGAAGATAGGTAATCCGGTCGTGGGTAATTTGGCTGATTTGACCAGTCCATTTGTGCGTGCGCCTTAGGGTTCTTCATGTAGTATTCAAAAGGGTCACGAATATTGCCAGAGATGTAAACAGCTTGTATTTCGAGAGCACCGAAGTCGAATATTTTCCTATTGTCGTCGTATGCAACAAGAACAACGTCAATGTTCCCAGCAGACTTTCCGTTAGCGTCGTTCAGACGAACTTCAGTGAGCGAACTCCATGCTGTGCCATCACCAAAGAAAAAAGATGCTGCATCATTGGTGATAATCCAATCCTCTCTAAACCGGATAGGGCAGGTTATCGCTGGTGCGCAATCGTGAAATACACTGCAAACGCCGAGTGGATTCTTTGCTTTATCTTTGGTGCAATTGGGAACCTTGTTGTTGAATGGGCATAGTCGGCCAGACCGGTATCGATTCGCTTTAGGCGATTGATCATTAACGAGATGCCCAAACACCTCGGCAAGTGGTTGCATGATTTTCGTCATTCTTTTTTGCCTTTTCTGTTCATCATTATGCATAACAATGATTATACAGTCTGTATAAAACGGCAAACACAGACTGTTTCGGTATATATAAGAAGTTGCCGTGCCTTCTCGCCATGTATTGTAATTTGTTTCGTATTAAGCATTTTCTGTCTGTTCGCCAAATTGCCCACGCTGGTTTATACAGTCTGTATAAACCAGCCTACAGCCCATCGACGGGGCTTCGGACACGTGACCTCCTTTGTTCAAGACATGGGTGTAGATCATAGTTGTGCTAACGTCTTTGTGGCAAAGAAGTTCCTGGATGGTGCGGATATCATAACCAGCCTCAAGCAAATGCGTGGCAAAAGAGTGGCGGAAGGTGTTGATTTCCGGCTCAGCCATTTCCGCAGGGTAACGAACCTTATGGAAGAATATGAACCGCTTGACCCAATGACAATAGGTCTGCTCCGTACAGCGGCTGTAATGACGAGAGCGAAGGGCTTACCGAAGACTGTCCATGAGTTTCGGCTTCCGGTCCGTTTCCAACGTTCCTGCTGGACGTTTGCTAGTCATGTTCGAATTTGTTGCTACAGAGCGAACTTCCTGCATTGTTTTTCATCCTCGACAAAGACCATCAGGGATTGTCATTTACCGTTTTGCAATGTCAAGCTTCTTTTA
>MHYI01000041.1:2109-8047 GCA_001828295.1 Planctomycetes bacterium RBG_16_41_13
TGCTTATGGAGCATCATTTCCACACTACTATTCATACACCCGTTGGAAACCTTAACACGATTTTTTCACAAAAAGGTGGATCTCTCCTCCCTCTTCTTCGTTTATCTCCAAAAGCTCATTTCCCGTGCTATTGCACCACGAAACAATGTCTTTTTTAATGCCTTCATCGGTAGCGATTATCTCAAGTATTTTACCCGGCGCTATTTCGTTCATCCTGCCTGCGGTTTTTAAAATGGGCATCGGACACATAAGTCCGTAACAATCGAGTGTTTCATCCGCTTTCATTGCTATGAATCCTCTCTTTATCATTGCAGAAAACGCAATGCGTTAATTTGGCCGAAAATCCGGTTCATGGTGGTGATGCTCTTCGTGTGAATGCGCCTTCTTTTTCTCCAGGCCTTTTCCCGTTGTTTTCTTAAGGTAGTCATCGATAGCGGCTTCAATTGCTTCTTCTGCTAATACAGAACAATGCATTTTTGCCGGCGGCAAGCCATCCAATGCCTCTGCGACTGCTTTATTGGTAAGCTGCAACGCTTCGTCAAGCGTTTTTCCAATAACCATTTCTGTGGAAATACTGCTCGTTGCAATAGCCGCCCCGCAGCCGAACGTTTTAAATTTTGCGTCCACTATGACATTATCCTTCACCTTGATGGACATCTTCATAATATCGCCGCAAGCCGGGTTTCCCACCTCGCCAACGCCATCTGCCTCAGCAACTTCTCCTACATTACGCGGATTTGCAAAATGGTCCATTACCTTTGCGCTATATTGCATATATATACCTCCTTATTATTATTTCCTGTTATTTCTGATGGTACAATGGGGACATCTGTCTAAGACGTTCCACAATGGGAGGCAATTTTTCAAGGACACATTCAACGTCTTCTTCCGTATTCTCCCTCCCGATACTAAAAAGTACCGTACCCTGAGCCAGCGCAGGGTCTACGCCTGTTGCCATTATTACATGAGACGCCTTCAGAGAACGTGAAGTGCATGCGGAACCGCTTGAAATGGCAATGCCCTGCATATCCAAAAACAGCAGAACCGATTCACCTTCAATAAATTCTATGCACACGCTCAGATGCCCCGGAAGCCTGTTTGCCGGGTGGCCATTTACATGGATGTTGCTGATCTTTTTCAACAGCCCTTCGCACAGCATATCTCTTAGCTTCTGTATATGTTTTACCCGCTGCGGCATTTCACTTTTTGCCAATTCAGCCGCCTTTCCCATGCCAACAATGCCGATGACATTTTCCGTTCCCGCCCTTCTGCCGCCTTCCTGCACCCCGCCTTCTATAAAGGGAAGAAGCCTTACACCTTCTCTCACATAAAGAGCCCCTGCTCCTGACGGGCCATAGAATTGGTTTGCGGACATGCTTAACACGTCAACCGCCGCATCTGCAACATCTATGGGAATATTCCCTGCCGCGGCAACGGCGTCTGTATGGAAAAGAATATCCTTTGCCTTAACAACCGCCGAAATTTCTCTGATCGGTTCAATTGTCCCGATTTCGCCATTGGCAAACAGTATCGAGACCAATATCGTTGCCGGTTTAATCGCATTTTTTACATCGTCAGGATTTACCAATCCATACTTATCCACCGGCAAACAGGTAACTTCATAGCCTGATTTTTCTAAAGACTTCAGGGGATTAAGCACGGAGAAATGTTCTGTCTGTGAGGTGATAATATGATTACCTTTCTTTTTGTTTGCGGCAGAGAGGCCTTTTATTGCAAAATTGTTTGCCTCCGTTCCGCTTGAGGTAAAAATAATCTCATTCGCTTTCGCGTTAATAAGATTTGCCACACTCTCACGCGCACTTCGTATTGCGTCGCCTGTAAATCTTCCAAACTGATGTATATTGGAAGGGTTGCCGAACCCTTCTTTTAAAAATGGAATAATTGCCTCTATCACTTGTGGATGCATTGGGGTTCCTGCTGCATTATCCATGTAAAGTTTTTCCATTATACCTTCTTTCTTTTCATCTTAAGTTACTTTTTCCAATTTCGCATATGCCAGCATGAGATTCTTTGTACCGCCGACATTAAAGCTCACTTTAACACTTGCCTTCTCATTGCTTCCCTGTGTTTCCAAAACCCTTCCTATGCCAAACACAGGATGCCGTACCACCTCGCCGTTTAAAAAAGTCAGGGCATTTTCAGAGGGAAACACCTCCCTTTCTGATTGCACATGGCAAGCTTTCCCTGCGCCGTTCTGCCATTCTGTGTCATTTTCCCATGAATTACCCTTCTCCTGAAATTCATAAGAAAAATGGTTTTCCGTCTTATCCAGTCTCTCCAGACAGTCCGCATGTATTTCATCTAAAAACCGGGATGCGACACATGGTATCAATTGCCCGTATCTCATCCTCCTTTTTGTGTAGGTAAGAAAAAGCCTTTTCATCGCCCGGGTTATGCCTACATAGCACAACCGCCGTTCTTCTTCAATTTCTTCCTCTGAAATCCGCGATTCTGAATGAGGCAATAAACCCTCTTCCATGCCGGAAATAAACACGACAGGGAATTCCAGTCCCTTCGCCGTATGCAATGTCATAAGCGTCACCGCTTCCGTCAGGTCTTCAACCGTATCCAAATCGGAAATCAGTGCTACTTCCTCTAAAAACCCCTGCAAAGAACCGTCAGTATGGTTTGTGTCATATTCATGGGCAGCATTCACCAATTCCTCAACATTCGCTATGCGGTCCTCAGACTCTTTTTCTTCAGACTTTCTGAGAAAATCGATATACCCTGTTTTGTCAATTATGCTTTTAAGCGTTTCTTCCACCGACGTCTTTGGCATATGGCGCAAAACCATAATAAGTTCATAAAACCTTTTTATTGCCGCGGCAGATTTACCGGTGACGTCATGAATTGCATCCACAATCCCAATAGCGTTGAATAGTGTTGTGTCGCGGCTTTCAGCCCATTCTTTTATCTTTTTGACGCTGGTAGTTCCAATACCGCGGGCCGGTGTATTAATCGCGCGTTCCAACGCCGCTCCATCGCATGGGTTTACGCATAATCTAAGATACGCCAGGATATCTTTTATCTCCTTTCGCCGGTAAAATTCGACGCCGCCAACGATTACATAGGGAATCCCGGCATTCCTGAGCGCTATTTCCAGCGTCCTGGATTGGGCGTTGGTACGATAAAACAGCGCTATATCCGTATATTTTGTCCCATTTCCGCGCAGTGTCCTGATTGTCTTTGCGATTTCTTCCGCCTCGCTATGCTCATTCTCGCAATGTATTGCTTTTATCTTTTCTCCATGTTCATTTTCCGTCCAGATTTCTTTCTGCTTCCGGTATTTATTTTTCTGAATAACGCTCGATGCCGCCAGCAGGATATTCTTTGTTGAACGGTAATTTTGCTCCAATAGCACTACCCTGGCGCCGGGATAGTCTTTTTCAAAATCCATTATGTTTCTTAAATCCGCACCGCGCCAGCCATAAATCGACTGGTCAGGGTCTCCTGTCACACAAATATTTTTGTATTTCTGTGCAAGCAGTCGTGAAATAGCATATTGAACAAAATTAGTATCCTGATATTCATCGATGAGGATATATTTAAATCGTTCCTGATATGCCGCCAATACCTCCGGGCGTGTTTTTAAAAGTTCAACCGTCTTTATGAGAAGGTCGTCAAAGTCCAGGGCATTACCGGATTTTAGCATGGTGTCATATTTTTTATAAATTTTTGCAACCATTTGGTGATAAACATCAGACGCCGTTGACGCGAATCGTTCATGGTCTATAAGTTTGTTCTTGGCATTGCTGATGGAACTTATAATGCTCCTCGGTTTCCATTGGGCAGTATCAATCTTTAAATCGGCCATGATGGATTTAATCCTGTTCAATTGATCCACCGTATCGTAAATGGTAAAATCTTTTGAATACCCAAGCAGTTCTATATCTTTTCTTAGAATCCTTGAGCACATCTTGTGGAATGTGGAGACCCACATTCCTTTATGAGAGGAAAACTTTTTCACCCTTTCAGCCATTTCATTTGCCGCCTTATTGGTAAATGTTATGGCCAGTATGTTGTAGGGGGAAACACCTTCCGACATTAAATAGCCGATACGCCGTGTAATTACCCGTGTTTTTCCGCTACCAGCGCCCGCCACAATCAAAAGAGGCCCGTCAATATGGGTAATCGCTTCACGCTGTTTATCAGTAACATCTTCTAAAAATTTCATTTATACTTTTCCGCAATTAAACTTGCTATTGCCTTTTTATCGTCTAAAACGATTTCCCGGTAATAAATAATCTTAAAATCCATGAAAAAATACAGCAGCTCATTCGGTTTTAACAAATATTCTTTGTTCTTAGGCCCATCAAAACCGCGTTCAGCATTCTCAACGGTAAAGGTCTCGTACATAATCATTCCCCCGGCCTTGAGTGAGTCCTTTATTTGAGGAATAAGATCCCTTTGTAAGTAGTAAAAACATGTTATAGCATCATAGGAATTTTTGGGTAATTTATAGTCTTCCAAATCCGCTACAAATGCATTAATGCGGACGTTGTTTTCTTTTGCCAGATTTTTTGCCTTTTCAATGGCAACGGCAGAAACATCGCAGCAGTCCACCTCAAACCCGTTTTTTGCCAGAAAAACGGCGTTGCGGCCTTCGCCCGTTGCAATATCCAATGCTTTTCCTTTGGGTAAAAGTTTAATATGTTCCTTTAAAAATGCGGCGGGCTCCCTGCCAAAAATATATTCCTCCGTCTTATATCTACTATCCCAAAACAATGTATCCCGTTCGCCTGCAAATAATACATTTGCACATATTAAAGAGAATATTATAAACAAAAAACCTGGATAAAAACTATTATATTTTATGATCTTCAGCGTTTTTAGATGCATTTGGGGATGGGTTTAAGAAATTTATTTGCGGTTTATCTGTACAAATAATTTGCGTTGTATAAAAATACAAAAAACTTAGACAAAAATCTAAATAAATTTGAGGCATTGAATAAATGGGAGAAATTTCCCTCTGGAAAGGGGACTGAAGGGTGGGCAAAAAAATCTGTTGGGTTTTTGTCTTTTGAAGCCACAACCTGATTTAAATATGAACTATGAATGCTCCGTTTTCTGCTTTGTCTGTGATCTTTGACGGAAATAAAATTTAAGAGGAATTTCCGGGAATGCCAGTTTGCTGCGAAGCTGGTTACCAAGGTATCGTTCATAATTATTATCAAAAAGTGTGGGGTCATTTACAAATATTACAAATGTAGGCGGGGCGACACTTATTTGAGTGCTGTAATATATCCTCGGTGTTTTTGACTTTCTTTGCCCGGGACGTTGCAACTTCAGGGCATCTTCTACTACTTTATTTAACTCCGACGTTGAAACCCTTGTATTGGCCTGCTCATAGAGATCCATCGCAAGGTGAATCATCTCGGCAACGTGATCGTTGTTTTTGGCGCTAATAAATGAAATGGGGGCAAACGAAAGACCCGGCAGGCTTTTATTTATATACTCATGATATTCTTCTGTTTCAATGCCCTTAACCAAATCCCATTTGTTAATAACGATCACACATGGTTTTCTTTCCAAGTCGATGTACGCCCCTAACTTCTTATCCACATCTGAGATTTCGAGGGTTGCATCAATCAGGAATAATGCCACATCTGCCCGCCGGATAGACCTTTCCGCACGAGCCATACTGTAAAATTCGATAGAATCTTTTACCTGGCTTTTTTTGCGTACTCCGGCGGTATCTATTGCTAAAAACTGTTTATTATCCATTTCAAATTTCACGTCAATTGAATCCCTTGTCGTTCCCGGCACCTCGCTTACAATGACACGTTGCTTTCTGGCAAGGGTATTAATTAAAGTGGATTTTCCCGCATTTCGCTTCCCTACTATTGCCATTTTCATAATAGGTTCGGAATCTGTATTGTCGTAAGGTTCTTGTGGAGGAAAAAGAGAAATGATTTTG
>MHYI01000042.1:0-123 GCA_001828295.1 Planctomycetes bacterium RBG_16_41_13
ACTGACACGGAACGAATTCAAAGATGCCTTTTCTTATTGCATGCAATTCAATCCACTTCATACTTCCACGGCATAAACTACATTTATCGTCATAAATGAGCGCAACGTTCTTCATTGCCGGTA
>MHYI01000042.1:228-1741 GCA_001828295.1 Planctomycetes bacterium RBG_16_41_13
TAGAGGCTTTCCAAAATCGCATTGCCGTTATTGTAGAGTGTGACGGGGACATGGTTAATATTCCTCTGGAGTAAAAATGTATAATGAAACCTTGTCCTGTCCCCTGCATTTCTTGCCATGACGGCCACGACCCTGTTGTTTCCCTTTCTTAATTTATCGGATGCATCACAAAAACCCCTTTGCTGAAATGTTTCAGCCTTTTTTGTGTCGATAAAAACCAATGCCACCTTGTCGCCTTCAGATATTTCCTTAAGTTCAAACCCCAACCCCTCCAACCCGTCCGCAACAACAATTTTTAAAGGAGTCGTATGGGTGACCCTCTTCGTATCCTCCCATGCGTTGGGGTTGTCTAAAAAATAATCTACAATCTTTTCACGAGCATAACTGTCATTGCTTCCCGAAAAAGAAAGCATCATTATAACCATAAATAAAATTGCCCTTTTCAAAAAACCCATAATTGCCATTTACCTCTTTGTATAAAGTGAATGTATCCTGATATAGTTTTCCACGCACGCGGGAACTAAATATTTTATACTCAATCCGTTGCTTAACTTCTTCCTTATTTCCGTTGAAGATATGCCCAGAGAAGGAATCTGAACCATCAATTTTTCAATTTCTGCCTTCTTTTCGCCGGGAACAGCGCTTTTCTTTATCATTTCGCTATTCAGCGTAATGGGAAACCTGTTGACAACGATAAAATGGCACATGTCCGAAAGTATCTCAATATCCTTCCATGTGTTGATTTCATTTATCATATCGGTACCCAGAATGAGGTATAAATTATGCTCCGGCCCGTATGTCTCCCGGAGTATTTTAATTGTGTCAATGGTGTATGATTTTCCGGAGCGCTTTATTTCGATATCCGATACCTCAAAATGTTCATTATCGCCAATTGCTTGTTTTACCATTTCATACCGGTGAAACGCGTCTATCAGGCCGCCTGATTCCTTATGCGGAGAAATTCCCGTGGGGATAAATAGTATTTTGGACAATTTTCTCTGCTGAAATACCTCTTCCGCAACAATTAAATGCCCAATGTGAATCGGATTAAATGACCCGCCAAATATGCCTATATCCATCATGTGTTTTTATCTTGCTATTTATTGTGTTTCAATGGTAAAAGTTTGATAACATATAACATATAACAAATTAAATACCAGAACTATAGCAATTATTTCTTCGGTATAAAAGCATATTGCATAATTTCAAAGGGACAAACATAATTGAAGATTGCATATTTTGATTGTTTTTCGGGCGTTAGCGGAGATATGATTCTCGGGGCGTTCGTGGATGCGGGACTCGAAATTCATTTGTTAAAAACCGAACTGGAAAAACTCCATCTTCACGGATATGAACTCTCCGGCGAAAAGGTGAAACGCGCCGGGATTGCCGGCACAAAGGTGTCGGTAAATATTCCCGGGTGGCATGAACATTCACCTGCCGCAGGCCACACCCATCATCTTACCTTTCCCGATATTCGTTCGATTATTGAAAAAAGCCGGCTTCATCAACA
>MHYI01000042.1:1947-2074 GCA_001828295.1 Planctomycetes bacterium RBG_16_41_13
AATGCGAACATGGCGTATTGCCGGTTCCCGCTCCCGCAACTGCCGGGCTTCTGAAAAATCAGCTACTGAAATCCGTGGCAATAGAAAAGGAATTAACCACCCCCACCGGTGCGGCAATTATAACAAC
>MHYI01000042.1:2276-4176 GCA_001828295.1 Planctomycetes bacterium RBG_16_41_13
GATACATTATTCCGCGCCGGGGCGGTTGACGCATATTTTACCTCGGTGCAAATGAAAAAAGGAAGACCAGGGATAATCATCAGCGCGATTGTGCCGGAAAAACACCTTTTGTCCGTAGAGGAGGTCTTCTTTAATCAAACCACCACCTTCGGCATACGAAAATATAAGGCGGTTCGCAGCATATTATCAAGAGAGGTAAAAGAATACGAAAGCTCATTGGGGAAAATAAGGATGAAGATTGGCTCGCTTAACGGCGATATTAAAAACATTGCTCCCGAATATGAAGATTGCAAACGAATAGCGGAAGAAAGGCATATTCCCCTAAAACACGTCTATACTATTATTACCAAAGAACTTGATACATTTAATCACTTTTAGAAAAATGATACGGGGAATTTCAGGGACAAGAACCTCTTTTCAACTTATCATACCGGTTCTTATTATTGTATGTTTGTCACAATTTGTTTACTTAAATGCGTTATCAAATCAGTTTGTATATGATGACGAATTTATTATTACCAACAACTCCTTCGTAAAAACATGGGACAATTTTCCCAAACTTTTCAATAGGGAATATTTTGAACATTCCGGAGAATTAAGCTACAGGCCTGTCGTTACAGCTACGTATTTCATTGATTATGCCTTGTGGAGGCTTGCTCCCGCCGGTTATCACTTCACCAACAACTGCCTGCACTCATTAAACGCAGCGCTGCTTTTCTTTTTGCTCCTGCGTTTGTTCAGACACACGGGGGGCGCCTTTGCCGGAGCGCTCATTTTTGCGTGTCACCCTGTTTTATCCGAAACGGTAAATGCCGTTTGTTTCCGGGAGGATCTGCTGGCGTGTACTTTTTTCCTCTCCTCTTTCCTGCTTTATTGTAAAACAAACGCACATCGTTCGTATTTCCTCTATGCCGCTGCCTTAATATGCTATTTCTTCGGGATATTTTCGAAGGAAATAGCAATTACACTTCCGTTGCTCATTTTTCTCTACGATATGCTCTTTACCGGAACGTGCAAAAAAAACCTGCGTTATTATTCAGGATATGTCTTCGTGACGCTGTTTTATCTCATGGTCAGATTTGTCCTCCTGCATAATCCTGTGGAGTCAACCGTATCATATCCGGGAAACAGCATGCTGGTAAATTGTCTTACGATGTCGAAAGTATGTGTTTATTATATAAAACTCCTCTTTCTTCCGGTAAAACTTTGTTCAGACTACGTTATCCCGCGTTCTTTTTCCCTCCGCGAACCTTCCGTTGTGGTATCATTTTCCCTTATCGTCTCCGTTGCCGTCGTTGGTTACAAATTATTTATTTACCACAAAAGCCTGTTGTTTTCTATTGCATGGTTTTTTATCAGCCTGCTGCCGGTCTTAAATATCATACCCATAGAAAATATCATGGCGGAGAGATACCTCTATCTGCCTGCGGTAAGTTTCTGCATACTTTGTGCAGGTTTGATTGTGCATGGCAGGAATACGAGTTCTTTTTCAGGAAAACCGTATGTAATTGCTGCCATTTTAATTTGCACAGTAATCTTGTTTTCAATAAAAACTTTCAAGAGAAATAAAGTATGGGAAAGCCAGTCTGCCCTATGGGAGAATACTGCAAAGACGTCGCCGGACAGCTTTAAGGCGCATAATAATCTGGGGAATTTTTATCGGGATTCCGGCAAGCTGGACGAGGCAATTGACGAATTTCACCATGCGCTGAGACTCTTTGAAAATTACGCGGAAGCGCATAACAATCTCGGCATAACGTACCGGAAAAAAGGCATGCATGAGGAAGCATACAATGAATACCAAAAGGCATTGCAACTAAATCCTGATTATCCCGATGTACATAATAACCTTGGCGTTTTATATACAAAGATAAACAGGTTTGACATGGCAATGGAAGAA
>MHYI01000043.1:0-2906 GCA_001828295.1 Planctomycetes bacterium RBG_16_41_13
TTCTGCATACGTCCAATATCTTTTTTGCCGTGATTTCCCACGTAAAGGAATTTATAACCAGTTTTCTGCCATTTTCTCCCATGCGGTTCATTAAAGCTACATCATTCAGCAGTTGAATAATTGTGTTTGCCGCATGGTCATGGTTCTCTTCTGGTATAGTAATGCCTATGTTATTATCTCGAACAAAATTTCCACAAGATTCACCAGTAATTACGGGTTTCCCGCAGGCCATATACTCATACAATTTAAGAGATTTTCCATATATTTTACTGATACCAGTTAGAATGTATATTCCTGCATCAGCAGCATTGGTATAATTTGGTATATCCTCATACTCAACTTCGCCAATAAAATTAACATGTGATGTTAATTCCAATTTTGTTGTTAGCTTAATAGCGTCTTCCAACAAATATCCTTTTCCTATCATAAGGAGTTTTACATTCGGTAATCTTTGTACGATACGGTTTACTATATGAATGATATGATATACACCATGGTGAGGGTAAAAACTGCCAACAAATATTAAATAATAACAATCGTAATCCAATTTCAGCAAGTTGCGCATTTCTTTTTTATCTTTAGGATAGAAAAGGTCTACGTTAACTCCGTTCTCTATCACAACAATTTTCCTGGTATTCTTATGAATGCGCAATAACTCTTTTTTTATATTTTCACTGACAGAAATTACCTTGGTTGCTAATATAAAATTTATGTACTGGAAAAATCCAAATATTTTAGGTCTGATGTTATGGACGCCTGTACTTTGTAAATCAACCGATGGGATGCCGTTTATCTCCAATATGTGGGGTATCTGAAAAATCAATCCAATCAAGGCAGGGACGATCGATAACCCCATCTCCCGTATATAAAAGACATCAGACTTTAGTTTTATTTGATACGCAAATAAATAAAAGAAAAGGCACACGTAATAAATATATTCTTTAATAAATCTGACTTTAAGTGTTGGGATGTAGACGGTGTGAACGGTGGTTTCGTTTTTATATTTGCCGATGTTTGGCGCAAATAAAATGACATCATTTCCCGTTTTTCTCAAATGCTCAGTAACTTCTTTTATATGGGTTGTTGATGCCCTTTGAAGACTCAAATTTTCATAACAAATATAAAAAATTCTCATAAAACTATGCTCATTCAGCAGATTTTATATGATCAAGAGAGAGATAGTGAAGAAATTGTTGCAACAGCCGGGTGAATATGCTAAAAACATCTCATTGTTAAACCAGTCCTTGATTAGCGTAATAAATTTTATTTATACCAAATTCGGTCTCACATTTGAAATTTAATTTGTATAAAGCAAGTAAACAACACTATGAAAATGGAGGAGATACGAATGCAGCTTGATGAGAAATTTATAGGTCTTATTGGGCTTGGTTATTGGGGGAAGAATATTTTTCGTAATCTCTATGAAATAGGTGTGCTTCATAGTGTATGTGATAGCGAAGAAGATGTTATTTCGGATTACAGTAAAAAGTATGCCGAAGTTAGCTATACAACTTCAAGAGAAGAAATTCTTTGCAATGCCGGGATAACTGCGGTGGTTGTTGCAACACCTGCTGTTACTCATTATGAAATAGTGAAACAGTCCTTGTGTGCTGGCAAAGATGTGTTTGTAGAGAAACCCCTTGCGATGACTGTTAAACAGGGGGAAGAACTTGTAAAACTTGCAGAGAATACAAACAAAATTTTAATGGTAGGACATATCCTGCAATATCACCCTGCAATTATAAAACTAAAAGAACTTATATCATCCGGTGGACTGGGCAAGATTCAATATATTTACTCTAACAGGTTGAATATAGGAAAACTGAGGATTGAAGAAAATATTCTCTGGAGCTTTGCTCCTCACGATATATCAGCCATTCTCATGCTCCTTGAAGAAGAGCCAATAAAGGTTACGGCATCAGGAGGTAATTATTTAAGCAATGATATCTACGATATAACAATAACTATATTGGAATTTAAAAATGGTATAAAGGGACACATTTTCGTTAGCTGGCTTCATCCCTATAAGGAGCAAAAGTTAATCGTTGTTGGCTCAAAGGCGATGGCTGTTTTCGACGATGTAAGTAATGAAAAATTATTTCTCTATCCTCACAAAATAATGTGGAAGGATGGGAAAATTCCTGTGGCTCAGAAAGCTGATGTCCAAACTGTTTTTTTTGATAAAAAAGAACCCCTAAAGGAGGAATTGAAACATTTTGTAGAGTGTATCCAGAGAAGATGTATACCTAAGACAAGCGGCATTGAAGGATTGAAGGTATTGAAAATTCTTGAAGAGGCAGAGAAATGTCTTAATGCTTCATCTTTTGACAATGCCGTCCCATGCGTTTCTTCACATACTCCAAATTTTTATGTACACGATAGCGCTGTTGTGGATGAGGATGTGAAAATGGGAGAAGGCACAAAGATATGGCATTTTTCTCATATCTTAAAAAACTCTACGGTAGGAAAAAATTGTGTAATTGGTCAAAATGTAATGATAGGGCCTGATGTAGAAATTGGAAACGGGTGTAAAATTCAGAACAATGTGTCTATATTTAAGGGTGTAAAGCTGGAGGATGAGGTTTTTTGCGGGCCTTCCTGTGTATTTACCAATATTTATAATCCAAGAGCTTTTATAGAAAGGAAGCAAGAGTTTGTATCTACCCATGTCAAAAGAGGAGCTACTATTGGTGCAAATGCTACAGTAGTTTGCGGTGTTACCATCGGGCAATATGCTATGGTGGGAGCTGGCGCTGTGGTGAAGTCGGATATATCTGATCACGCTGTAGTTGCCGGGGTTCCGGCGAGACAGATAGGTTGGGCATGTAAATGTGGAACAACATTAAAATTTCATGACAAAAATTCAGTCTGTAAATGTTGTGGTAGTAAATATATACTTAATGAAA
>MHYI01000043.1:2960-5380 GCA_001828295.1 Planctomycetes bacterium RBG_16_41_13
GCGGGGGTGGGATTTGAACCCACGGCCTCCGGGTTATGAGCCCGACGAGCTACCAGACTGCTCTACCCCGCGTTATTGTGTGTATACATACCTTTTTGTATTTGTTCGCTTCCGAACATTAGTAAAACAGTATATCAGTCCTTCATTAACAGTCAAGGATAAAAAAAACTTTCCTTTTTCCCCAATGGTTCTGGTACAATAATTCAATTGTATAGGAATATTCATTTTATTTATGCTGGTTATACGATGGGTGGCATAGAGAATTCCCCTCCCCCTTTATCCCCCTCACTGAGGGGGATAAAGGGGGGAGTTGTAAAATAGCCCAGAAAAAACACAACCCCCTGAATCCCCCTTTGCTAAGGGGGACTTAAACGGGATGTCTGGAACCATTAAGGTGGAAATTTAAATGAAAATATTGATTGTAGGAAGCGGGGGGAGGGAACACGCACTTGCATGGAAGATTGCGCAATCGCCCATGGTAAAGAAAATATTCTGCGCGCCGGGAAATCCGGGAATTGCAGAAGTTGCTGAATGTGTGGATATCGAGACGGAAAATATAGACGGTCTTTATAATTTTGCACGGAAACAAAAAATCGACTTAACGGTTGTCGGTCCTGAAGATGCGCTGGCGGCCGGTATTGTTGATAGGTTCAAGGATGGGCAGCTGCATATATTCGGTCCTAACAAACGGGCATCGATCATCGAAGGAAGCAAGGTGTTTGCAAAGACACTCATGAGAAAACACGGCATTCCCACGGCTGACTTTAAAACCTTTGATGATTTGAAACAGGCAAAGAAACATATTTCTACGTGTGATTTCCCTCTGGTTATAAAGGCCGACGGATTGGCCAAGGGTAAAGGTGTGTTTGTGTGTAAATCACCGGAAGAGGCCGACAAACACATAGATGATATTATGAAAGAAAAGGTCTTTGGATATGCGGGAAACAAGATAGTCATTGAAGAGTTTCTTTCGGGAGAAGAGGTTTCGATTCTTGCAATCACCGATGGGAAGACGATCGTTCCTCTCGCGTCTGCACAAGACCACAAAGCAGTTTACGACGGTGACAAGGGTCCCAATACGGGTGGTATGGGGGCATACTCCCCGGTGCCGTTAATTACAGATGATATGCAATTTTCGATAGAGGAAAATATCCTCGTACCCATTGTCCATGCCATGAAAAAGGAAAATCGGCCTTATAGAGGGGTCATTTATGCCGGATTGATGATTACAAGCACCGGCCCGAAGGTGCTTGAATTTAATGCCAGATTTGGTGATCCGGAAACACAGGTTATTCTCATGAGGATGAAGAGTGATATAGTTCCTCTTCTTTTGGCAGCGGCAAAAGATAATTTAGAGGATGCGGAAGTCGAGTGGCATGACTGTGCCTCAATTTGTGTTGTCATGGCCTCTAATGGTTATCCCGATAACTATGAAAAGGGATTGCCAATTTCAGGGCTTGAAGCATTAAAAGGCTTAAGCAATGTCCAGGTTTTTCATGCTGGGACATCTGTTAAAGATGGGAAGGTTGTAACCAACGGTGGACGTGTTTTGGGCGTCACGACAGTGGGAAAAGATTTACGGGAGGCTCAAAAGAATGTCTATGAGGCAATTCAAAAGGTATCATTTAATGGCGCTCACTATAGAAGAGATATTGGAGCAAAGGCCATATACAAGAAAAATTCTCAAGATAGTCCCCCTTAAGAAAGGGGGACTTCGTCGTGAGCTCAGTCGAACGAAACAGGGGGTTGTGTTTTTTCTATGGAATGGAGAATTACAACCCCCTAACCCCCTTTTTTAAGGGGGATTTTATGCCACCCTGTAATACGCATAAATAAATCCTATACGATTAAGATACGAAAACCATTCCTAATACATTGAGAAGCTTAACTATAAAAAATAATAACGTCATCGCATGCGCAATTATAAAAAATATATTCCTCATTATTGTAGTTTTTTGTATATAATAATTTTTTATACTCTATTGAGTCATGTTTTGCCTGTATCGTTTGCCGGGGAGAAGGACAAGATATTTTGGGACAGAAAATACGAAACGGAGGCTTATATCTTTGGTAAAGAACCGGTTGAGTTTTTAAGGGAGCATATTGATCTCCTTCCCAGGGGAAAGGCGCTGGATATCGCAATGGGCGAGGGGCGCAATGCCGTATTCCTGGCAAAGAATGGGTTTAGTGTAGACGGCTGTGATATTTCTGAAGTAGCTATCAAAAAAGCCCTGGATCTGGCAACAGAGAATAATGTTAAGATACATGCTTTTGTCGCCGATTTGGAGACTTATAAATTACCTAAAGATACCTACGATGTGATTGCATGTTTTTATTATCTTCAGCGCGATATGGTTCCCCAAATGAAAGAGGCGCTAAAACCCGGCGGAATGAGTATCTATGAGACCTACACTATCGAG
>MHYI01000044.1:0-254 GCA_001828295.1 Planctomycetes bacterium RBG_16_41_13
AGGTCTATTATTTGTACACGTTCAGACGTAATAAAGTGTTTTTTTCCTGCAAAGAATATTTCAATCCCAAATTGAGCATTCCTGTTTCTTCGGATTGCCTGATTGGCTAAAACATAGTTTATCCTGGACACAAGAAAACTTTCCTTGTACGGCTTCACAATAAAACTATCCGCCCCGCAAGAGAGCCCTTCTATTATATCCTTAGGATCAGAGAGCGAAGAACACAAAACAAACGGTATATCTTTTAGATTTTC
>MHYI01000044.1:425-744 GCA_001828295.1 Planctomycetes bacterium RBG_16_41_13
TTCAACAATTAATATTTCAATTTGCCGGTTGTCTTTCTGGTCCATTTTTCCCCCTTTTCTTTTCATACATTGCTTTATCCGCATTGTCCAGAAGTTCTTCGAGAGTGCTGTTTTCTTTAACTTCGCAGCATACCTTGCCAATGCTTGCCTGCAGTTTAAAGGAACAATCTGACCGGCTATTAAAATTGTCAATAGTATCTTTTAACCGAAGTTCCAGGTCATTCGCATTATTTTTGTCAGCCTCAATTGCAAACACAATAAATTCGTCCCCGCCCATACGTGCAATAACATCAGTTTCCCGAAACGTTTTTTTTAGAAT
>MHYI01000044.1:789-916 GCA_001828295.1 Planctomycetes bacterium RBG_16_41_13
AGTATCATTAATATTTTTTAATCCGTCAACATCAATCATAATAAGCAGGACTAATTGTCCCCTTCGTATCGCAATTTTCAACTGCTGCTCTGCCATTAAAAAAAATCCACGGCGATTGCGCAGTCCG
>MHYI01000044.1:940-1132 GCA_001828295.1 Planctomycetes bacterium RBG_16_41_13
TCATGGAGTTCTGCTATCTGTTTTGCTAATAATGCCTTTGCCTCTTCCAATTTCCTGTTTGCATCTTCAAGTTCAGCATTTTTCTGAACAACGCTTTCATAAACAGAAAAAAGTAAGTCAATTATCTGCAATTTTTCAGCGGTGAGAAAATACTTTTTCCCGGATAAAAACAATTCTATGCCAAATTGCGAA
>MHYI01000044.1:1169-6709 GCA_001828295.1 Planctomycetes bacterium RBG_16_41_13
ACTCGACACGGCCAATAAGGAATTCTTCATGGAATGGTTTTTGTATAAAATGACATGCGCCGGATTCCAGTCCCCTAAAGATATCCTCCGGACCGGAAAGAGAGGTGACGAGGATTACCGGGATATTTTTTGTTTTTAATTTTTTGCATAACTCATAGCCATCCATCCCTGGCATGACAACATCGCTAATAACCAGATTGGGCTGCACGGCATCTATCATATCTATCGCTTGCCTGCCGTCTTGTGCAAGAAAAACCTTGTAGTTTTGTTTTTCCAGCATATACCTTATCCGTTCCGCCTGTGTCGGGCTGTCTTCTGCAACAAGTATTTTGGCTTCCTTATAATTGTCAGTTTCCATATTGATTCCTTAAAGAAATATTCATTATGACGCCGCTGCGCATGTTTTTGAAGCCAATTTCTCAAGAGAGGTAGGAATGCCGTTAAGAGGGAGTATATGCATTGCGGCCTCAAGTTTCTTTGCCTCCGCAGGCATACCATAAACAATGGAAGAATCTCTATCCTGCGCAATTGTTATCGAGCCGCATTCTTTCATCAGCTTCAATTCCAGCGCCCCATCTTTCCCCATACCCGTCAAAAGAACTCCTATAGCCTTATCGCGGATATTTTCAGCGATAGAACGAAATAAAAATGATACCGATGGACGCAGGCCATTTTCCGGCGCGCTGCTTCTGAGAAATATTCTCGAATTGCTGTCCACGCCCATATGACAATCATCCGGAGCAAAATATACGTGTCCCGGCAAAGGCGTGTCGCCATTTCTTGCTATATGCATTTTAAATGACGTTGTCTTCGCAAGCCATTCCACCAGCCCGTCAATAAATCCCGGGGCAATATGCTGAACAATTAAAAGAGGCACGGATATTTCCTTAGTAAGATTTTTCAGTATTATCTGAATCGTCTGAGGGCCTCCTGTGGAGGCGCCAATTGCAATAAGTTTTACTTTTCCCTCAAACTCTCTGCTTTTTTCTATTGCTTCGCTTTCACCACATTTTTCCTGCAATGTTTTATTTGTGCCAGGCCGTACAAATTCAGCATTGGACAACGATTTCACCATGTTTACCAGATGCCGCGAAGTGTACTCATACTTATGGTGCCCTGCTCCTTGTGGTTTTTCAATAAATGCCACCGCTCCGGCATCCAGGGCAATAAATGTTTTCTCCTTCTCCTTTGGATCCCAGAATGCGCTCACCATAATAATAGGCAATGGGTTTGTTTCCATTATCGCACGGGAAGCCTCAATGCCGTCCATCTCCGGCATTTGTATATCCATAACAACAATATCAGGCCTTTTGCCGCGCACAAATTCCACGGCTTCTTTTCCATTATTTGCCGTGCCTGTTACGTGAATAGCAGGGTCGCTCTGCAGAATATGCACGAGAAGATCCCTGACAACAGGCGAATCATCTACCACCAATACCTTTATCATCCATTACCCCTGTCATTAAATAATGTACAATGTACAATGTACGATTTTAGATTTAAATCGTACTTTGTACTTTGTAAATCGTACATTCTATTGTTACGCTATATAAATCGTTTTACCGTTTCCAGGAGGTTGCTCTGGTCGAAGTTACTCTTAACAATGTAAGCGCTTGCCCCCACATCTATTCCTCTTTCACGATCTTCGCGGGAACTCAGCGAGGTTACCAGAACCACCGGCATCTCTGATAATTTTTTATTCGCACGAATCTTCGCAGTAAGAGTAAAGCCATTCATCCTCGGCATATCAACATCCGACACGACCAAATCATATGCATCTGTTTTCAATTTTGTAAGGCCGTCAATCCCGTCAACGGCAGTATTCACCAGGTAACCTCCCGATTCCAGAATATTTTTCAATAACATCCTGGAAGTAATTGAATCTTCTACAATAAGTATTTTTTTTCGTTCCTTCCCGGTTGCTTCCTTCTGAATATCCTTTTTGACGGCAGGAGATGAATTTTTTATGGCAGATTGAATTAAATCGTAGACATTTATCACTGGTACAACTTCCCCCGAACCAAGGATTGTCGCCCCCGCAATATTTCGCACACGCACCAATTGTTTGCCAAGATTTTTGACCAATACCTCCTGTTCATCCAGGATCTCGTCCACGCAAAAGGCAATGCGCCTGCTTGAAGCGCCAATAACCACCGTATGAAGATAACCGGCATTCCCTCTATTTCCCGATACGTGTTTCTTTTCGCCGGATATACCTAACGCCTCCTGCAGTTTTATGAAGGGAACAGATATCCCGTCAACGAATATGGCCTCCTTTTTTTCAATCTGTTTTATCTCATTCGTATTAACGCGCATTGCCTGCTCCACACTGATGGTTGGTATTGCAAATTTATGCCCTGCAACCCGCACTATTATCCCCCGGTATGTAGCAAGCGTCAAAGGGAGGACTATTCTGAACGTAGTGCCCACGTTTAATTTCGATTCCAAATATACCTTGCCGCCAAGTTTTTCCGCTTTTTCGCGGACGATGGCAAGCCCAAGCCCTCTTCCTGAAATATCGGTGACAATCGGGCTTGTAGAAATATCCGATTGAAATACCAGCGATGACGCCTCACCGTCGTTCATGTTTTTAATATGCTCTTCTTTGGCAAAACCGGATTTTATCGCTGATTTTTTTACCTTTTCAACATCAATCCCCGCTCCATCGTCTGAAATGACCGCTTCAACCTGATTACTATTCGTCTGATGTATTGACAAGGAAATTGTTCCCTGTGGCTTCTTATTTTTCCGCAGCCGTTCTTCAATCTTCTCAATCCCATGATCAATACAATTTCTTACCATATGCATTAACGGATCTTTTATTTCTTCCAAAATACGTTTGTCAACTTCAACCTCGCCGCCGCTAATGAGTAAATTTATATCTTTCGCCTGATTTCGGGAAATATCGCGCACGACTTTTGGAAAAGTTTCCAGTATTGAAGAAAACGGCATCATAAGGATCTTTTTAACGTCTTCAAGAAGTTCGTCCACCATTCCTGCAAGCATTCTATGATCACGTTTTGTGCAGCCCGCTAAAACATTGATTTCCACTTCCAGGGTTTTCATAAAATTATGATTCCATTCCATGAATTCTCTCAGTAAATCAATGTGTTCACTTTTGCGTTTTACCCCGTCTTTCTCAGATTCCATTTCGTCTTGTAATAAAACAGTCCTTCGCGCCGATGAGTATACTTTCGTCCATTTACGATCCCAATCATCAAGGATTGTTGAAATCCGCAATAGCTCACTGGCACGCAGCAATGAAACTTGTTTTAGAGAAAGCATTTCCTCTGCCTTAAAAAAAAGCGTATCGAGTTTTGACGAGGCAACACGCAACACTTTCGCACGGGATGTTTCCCGCCTGATAATGCCTTCTTTTTGCATGGCGGCATGAACAGCCTTTTCACCGGCGATACTCTCCTCTTCGACCATGTTAATGACGTCATCCTCAACAGATTTATCCTTCACGTCACTTTGCAGGCATGCTTCAACGAAGGCTTGAGGTAGCGCTCCGGAAGGGACTTCATCAGGGCTTTCGCCGGATACCAGTCCTTCTATTCGCCGTACAAGTGTGGAAATATCGCTACTTCCTTCCGGCGAGAAAAGTATTCTTCCAATGCTGTCCAGCGCATCATGGAGGAGGTCGTATTCTCTCTTCGACAATTGTAATCCGCCATGTTTCATATTGGAAAATACCGTCTCGAGAGATTGGCATATTTTCTCGATGCTGAGAAGATTTACCGCCCTTGCTGCGCCTTTCAAATTATGAGCTTCACGAAATATCTTTTCAATAATCTGCTTCTGCACGTAAACGGGGGGATTTTCCTCCATTTTCAGCAAATCAACAGACATTTCCTTTATGTGCTCTTCCACCTCTATTTTAAAAGTGGCCAGCAGGCGTTTTTGAAATTCAATTTCTCTTTCATTCATTTTCGTCTGGTTTCATAAATCCACATGGTATGAAGTACGAGGTACGAAGTACGATTTAAAAATCGTACTTCGTACCTCGTAAATCTAAAATCGTACTTTGAAATTCTTGCACTACCCTCCCCTGCTCCCTAAAAAAGCGACAAAACTTCTAAAATACACCTCGTCAAAATGACCCTTCATATGCTCTTTCATCATTTGCAACGCGGGGAACGGTTTTCTCGCATCCGAATACGGCCTTTTTGTTGTTAACGCATCGTAAACATCTATTATCGCCGCAATTTTTCCATAATCATGAATCTCACTGCCCTTCAAGCCCATTGGATAGCCTTGTCCATTAAGTTTTTCATGATGCTGCAAAACCGGAGAAAAGGACTCTTCACGAAGACCACCCAAATCCTTCAATATGCCACTTCCAATTTCCACATGTTTCTTCATCTCGGCGTACTCAACCTCGCTCAGTTTTCCATTTTTGTTCAGTATATCAACGTTAATCTGTGTCTTCCCTATATCATGAAGTAACAATCCTGTGCCAAAATCATTCATTCCTTTCGCATTAAGCCTTAAATATTTTGCAAATAAAAGACCAAGTACAGAGACGTCAACGCAATGCGTATAGGTATAATAATCATACGATACCATGTTTAACATGGTTGAAGTAGCCTCCTTGTTGTGCAGCACATATTCTACGGTGCTTGATACCCAGTTTCTTGACCTTTCAACATTATCTCCTGCGCGAGGGTCGTTAAATATGTCAAGCATAATGGATTTCGCCACATTATAAACCATTTCCGATTTAGTTTTAGTGTCAATAGCGGGATCATGAATTATCAGTTTTAAATGTGACTCACTATGCCTCAAATATAGCGTTTCTTCACATTGTTTTATAAAAAGACAGTTTATCTGATTATACAGAAGTTCTTTTATGTTATGCTCATAAAGGGCGCTCTCACTGTTGCAATACAGTACATAACGGATACCTTCGTCTGTGTGAGTTTTTATGTAAAGATTGCATCCGGCGCAGGTATTAGGCTGTATTGTGTTTAAGGCTACAGGGATATATTCATTTGGCATAATAATCTTTCCATCATGGTTGCTATACTTCGTCATTTACGATTATTGCATTGTCTGTCAGCAATTGTTCCGCATCCAATAGAATTAAATGGTCATTCGTAATTCCTTTTATGTATTTTCGGACAACCTCTGCCATCGTAAGGGGCGCTGGTGTTATTTTGTGAGAAGGAATGGAGGTTATTCCAGCGATTGAATTTACAACAATGCCAAACTCCATGGTTTCATTATGAATAATTATTACTTTGTTTAAATTGGAGATACCCTTTCCCTTAGGAACGTTAAATAATGCCTTTATGTCAATAACAGAAAATATCTGTCCCCTAACATTAATAATTCCCATAACATATTCCGGAACTCCGGGAATTGTTGTAATTTCTTTCAGCAAATACACCTCACGAACACAGTCTGCCTGGATGCCATATCTGTCCTGATCAATAAGAAATTCAACTATGGATACATAGTGTATTTCCCTATACCGGATTTCCGGCTCCCGCGCGAGTATTTTCGCCCTCTCTTTAAGAATTGTCTCTCGATCGTTC
>MHYI01000044.1:6850-6987 GCA_001828295.1 Planctomycetes bacterium RBG_16_41_13
ACTTATATCCACTGAATACACTGAATACACGGAAAGATCGTGCTTATTCGGTTATAGCTATGCTGGTTTAGGTCTTGTATTTTTGGATCAGCTTTTTCAGCCTTAGCCCTAAATTATTCAAATTGTGCGCTTCCTCT
>MHYI01000044.1:7008-7101 GCA_001828295.1 Planctomycetes bacterium RBG_16_41_13
ACGTTTTGTGAAGTCGCTGTTTTTATATTTTCCATTGCGGTTACTACCTGTGTTACTCCAGACATTTGTTCGCTGCCTGATGCGGCAATCTGC
>MHYI01000044.1:7130-7372 GCA_001828295.1 Planctomycetes bacterium RBG_16_41_13
ATTGCGGAGTTTATGAATAGATTTTCCCGCTTCACTGGTGAGTTTTACGCCATTATCAACAACCTTGCCGCCCTGCTCCGTTTTCAGTGCGGCCTCATTTGTCGCTTTCTGGATATCATTTAATATTTTTCTGATCTGCATGGTCGCCTGCCTGGATTCTTCGGCAAGATTCCTGACTTCCTGCGCAACCACTGCAAAGCCTTTCCCGTGTTCCCCCGCCTTTGCAGCCTCAATTGCAGCGT
>MHYI01000044.1:7421-8619 GCA_001828295.1 Planctomycetes bacterium RBG_16_41_13
AATAACGCCGATGGTGTGGCTTTGTTCGCTCAGTTTTATAATACTTTCCGCAATGAACGACATCTGTTCTTTAATGCTATTCATGCCGTCCACGGTTTCATTCACTGCTTTTTCCCCGCTTTCAGAAATTTCTGCAGCGCCTTGGGCGCTGAGGGATACTTGTTTTGTTTTTTCGGTGGAAAACTGAGTGGTTTGACGGAACTCTTCAATGGTCGCCGTGGTCTCAGTCACCGCAGTGGCAGTTTCCGTCGAAGACGTGGCAAGCTGAGTTGTAGCTGCAAGGATTTCACTTGTCGATGAAGCAAGCACATTAACGCCTTCAGCAATTTCCATAGTTTGTTCACGCAGATTTTTCACCATATTTTTCATTGCCGCAAAAAGATGTCCCACTTCGTCGCTGCCGCTTGCTTCTATTTTTATCGTTGTGTCGCCTTGCGAAATTTGTTCCGCATAAGAAACAGCCCTGCTCAAAGGACGGGTAATTCCTATAGAAATTATGTATGCAAATAGTATTGAAGCAAAAACGGCAACGATTGTCAGGATGATAAAGAAGACAAAGGCCGCTTTTGCTGCATGCCGTATTTTTTGGGCATTCAAACCAAGATCCCCCGATAGTTTATCTTCAACCCCTTTCAAAAGGTTTATTTTCTCCGTCTGTATCTTAAACCATTCTGATGATTTAACCCCAAACATGCCTTCATTATATTTTTCAAGCGCAATATTTCTCATTTTTAGCGCCTCTTCAGCATACTTATTGTTTAAACTCATTTTACAATATTCGTTTTGTTCCGCGGTTGCCAGGCCTTTGAATATTTTTAAGTAAATTTCCTGTCCCACTATATTATCCCTGAATTTAGCATACATTCCCTCATCAAACCTGTCCGCAGCAAATGTATTGCTCAGGTACGCCCTTTCCAAACCTGCCAGCTCTTTTACCGTCAAGAAATGTACGTATGCGGATATTTGCTGAAACAATTCCGGATTGCTGCTCAGCGTTGATAAAGCAGCTATCACCTCTAAAAATTCGGCATTAAGATTTGTATAATACTCGATTTCCTCCTCAATGGTAATTCCAAGGGCATCTATCTTTTCCCGTTTCTCCTTTATCATCGCAGCAAAATAGAGCGCCCTCTCCAGTGGAATACCAATCTTTGTTCCATATTGCTTAAGGTTTATTCCACTCAATACCGTTTTTAAT
>MHYI01000044.1:8706-14112 GCA_001828295.1 Planctomycetes bacterium RBG_16_41_13
GCGCCTCTTTCCTTTTGTGTTTCGTGAACCAGTTTACTCATATAAACAGCAAGCCCTGACAAGGATTCCAGATTTGCCATCTCCTTTGATAATATGTGTTTTTCCAGAGCGCCCATAACTGAAAAGTAGAGCATGACGCATACCGGCAATATCAATAATAGCGCAAGTTTATATTTCATTTTTACCTCATTCAGTATTTTCATAGTCTGATCCCATATCCCTTTATTTTAAACGGACAATACCGCTTATGATTTACGATTTACGATTTACGATTTACGAGGTACGAGGTACGATTTACGATTTTTTTAATCTGTGTAATCTGTGGTTTCCCTTTTATTAATTTACGATTTATGATTTACGCGTTTGCCTGAAGAGTTTGGATTTCACCATTAATTGTCAGGATTATTTCCTTCAATCTCCCCGCCGTTATCCCCTCTGACTCAGGCAATACTTCCTCCGGTGTATGGTTTTTCAGAAGCAAGAGAGTATTCTCATAAAACCTGGATGATTCATTCAATTTTCGCTGTTCCTGCATAAACTTTCCCAGGGCGTAATGGGCAAGTATAAAATTCGGGTCAAGGTACAAGACTTGTCTTAATGAAGCAATCGCGCCGTCAATGTTTTTCTGTTCATGAAGGATCGTCGCACGCAGATAATAATAATTAGGCTGCAGTTTATCAATCTTTATTGCATTATTACACCATTCAAGGGCGTCTTCTATTTTACCCTGATTGGCGTAAGATTTTGCAAGAAGATACAGAACGGCGTCCAGTTTTAAATCCGAATCCCTCCCATTATCCTGCATAATTGAATGGAGTTGCAAAAGGATATCCGTCGCCTCATTATATAAACCCTGCTCAAATGACTTTGACGCCTTTTCATATAATACTTCCTCTAATACTTCCTCGTTATTCGTATCTTGCCGGTTTTCCGGGACAACTTCATTACCGGGAAAAGTGCGCAATTGCAGGGTTTCGTTAAATATATCACCACAGTCGCTGCTCCTTTTCACCGGAGATACTATTTCTTTGACGTTTATTTTCACCGGGCTGTCATGTTTTGCCGTAGTCTCTTTCTTGTAAAAAGTCTCGCCCAGGTAATTAACCGGCCGAAAATCATGTTCGCGGCATTGCAGGCCTTCAACCGGACTCACCACAAGCCACCCGTTTTCAACCAGGGAACGATAGAATTTACGCACTATTTCCTTGATTAATGCATCATTGAAATAAATAAATACATTCCGGCAAAAAACAATGTCCATCGCATTCGTATTATTCAGGATTGAGGGGTACGCATCTTCCTTCAGATTCAGGAGGGAAAAAACAACCATTTCTTTTATATGTGGTGAAATAGCATAGTAATCTTTCTGTGTCAGCTTAAAATATCTCTGCATAATCCACTCAGGAGTGCCCCGGAATGACCATTTTCTATAAAATCCCTCTGCGGCTTTTTTAAGAAAATTCTGATTAATATCGGTAGCAAGAATTGTAATGTCCCAATCTTTAGTATTGTGAATCAAGGTATCGATCAAAATTGCAACAGAATAAGGTTCTTCACCGGTAGCGCAGCCCGCAACCCAGATCCTCAGTCTTTGCTCTTTCCCCTTTCTGGATGCAATCAGGTCGCGCAAAATATGGTTTTCCAGCGCCTCAAACGTTTTTTTGTGCCGGAAGAAATATGTTTCTCCTACCGTTAAATGATTTGCAAGGATTGAAATATCCTCTTTCGTTAACGGCTCAGACAGCAATCTCTGCAGATACAATTCCACATCGTCATACCCAATATCATGAGCGGCAAGCCTGATATGGTGCATTAAATGATGCCAACGGTCTTTTTCATAACATAGCCCCAGTTTTTCAGAGATTAATTCACTCAACCGGCTTAATAACTGTTCTGGTATTTTCTGTTTCATCTTATCTCGTTTGAATATTCCAAAATCCGGTTCGTATCATTTTATTGAACCTTCGGCCCTTTCCAAGGCTTCTTCCTCTGCACTAGACAAAAATTTCTCAATGTCACAAATAAAAGTCAAATCATCATTCACCTTCAAAATCCCCTGAATGGCATCAATATTCTTTGCAATATCTCTTGCGGGAATGATGTCTTCTCCCCTTATAACACCCTCAATTGTATCCGCAATTATCATTACCGTACGTTTTTTAGTATTCAGGATAATCAATTTATCGCCAACATCAATTTCCTTTTCTGTTAAGCGTAATCTCTTTCTTATATTAATTACCGGCAGTATCTTTCCCTGCACATTAATCACCCCTAAAATAATCTCCGGGGCAGAAGGCAACGGGGTAATTTCAACAGCACGAATGATCCTCTCCACCGCTGTGTGCCTTACCGCAAACCGCTGTTTTTCAATCGCAAAAACGACAAGATATTCACTATCCATTATTGCCGTAACCTTATATTTAAAAAATAATTATGACGATCTGTACATCAAAAGGAGCTGTGGAGAAAAAAGTATAACAGTATTATTGCTGTTTTATAAGCATTTTTTTTTCAACAATAAAAGGAGAAACCGCACATAATTATGAGGAACGCCTTAAACAGGCAGATACCCATTTATCAGTTTCAAAGGTACAAGGGGATTTAGCTGTCTACGAGGTGGATATGATTGTAGTATAAATAATGGAAAAAAATTGTATATTTATGCAGTTTATATTTAAAATGAAGAACAGTTGAGATTTTTTGCTACAATTATTACGGGGGTTAATAAATGAAATGAAAACAAATAAACCAAACTGCCTTATAAATGAAAAAAGCCCTTACCTGCAACAACATGCCTACAATCCCGTAGCTTGGTATCCATGGGGAGAGGAAGCATTTGAAAAGGCGAAAGCGGAAAGTAAAGTAATTTTTCTTTCTATTGGATATTCTACCTGTCACTGGTGTCATGTAATGGAGACCGAATCTTTTGAGGACGAAGAGGTTGCTAAAATATTAAATGAATATTACGTTGCCATAAAGGTGGATAGAGAAGAACGCCCCGATATTGATAACGTTTATATGACCCTTTGCCAGGCGATGACCGGCAGCGGAGGCTGGCCTCTCACGCTCTTTCTTACCCCGGAGGGAAAACCTTTTTACGCCGGCACCTATTTCCCCAAAACCGAGCGCTTCGGCAATCCGGGTTTAATAGCTCTCCTGACGCAAATTGCCCATTTATGGAATACAAACAAGGAAAGCATCATTGCTTCCAGCTTGCAGGTAACAAAGCTCATAAATACCGAAACATCTTCCAAAAACGAAGAAACCCCCGACATTCGGACACTAAACACGGCCTATGAACAATTGCGTGACCGCTTTGACACTATTTACGGAGGGTTCGGTTCATTACCTAAATTCCCGACACCACATAATTTCACCTTCCTCCTCAGATGGTGGAAACGCAGCAACAACGCATTCGCCCTGGAAATGGTTGAGAAGTCTCTTGAATTAATGGCAAGAGGTGGCATTCATGATCATTTAGGAGGAGGATTTCACCGATATTCCACCGATGAATACTGGCTGGTTCCACATTTTGAAAAAATGCTCTATGATCAGGCATTGCTTGCCATTGCTTATATCGAAACCTATCAGGCGACGAAAAAGGAGCTTTATTCCGCAGTAGCAAAAGATATTCTCGATTACGTATTACGTGACATGACGTCGCCGGAAGGCGGGTTTTATACCGCAGAAGATGCCGACAGCGAAGGCGTTGAGGGGAAATTTTACGTATGGAAACCGGAAGAAATTAAAGAAGCCCTCGGGGAAAATGAGGGAAATATCTTTTGTGATTTTTATGACGTGTCGGACATTGGCAATTTTGAAGACAGAAATATATTGCACGCAGACAAACCATTGCATGTTGCGGCTAAAATGGAAAATGTGACGCCGGACGCCCTTGAAAAGCTGCTTACCAATAGTCGTAAAAAACTACTTTCAATACGGGAAAAACGCATTAAGCCACAGAAAGACACGAAGATTATCACCTCATGGAACGGCCTTATGATTTCCGCCTTATCCATGGGCGCTCAGGCTATGGATGAACCAGCATACGCAAACGCTGCAATACGCGCCGCCGACTTTTTACTGAATACGCTCTTTCAGGAAAACAAGATATTACTGCGGCGTTATTGCCAGGGAGAATCTGCAATACCGGGGTTTCTTGACGATTACGCATTTTTCGTGAACGGATTAATCGATCTTTATGAAGCGACTTTTCAGGAAAAATATCTTCAGGCAGCTTTGCAGATCAATGAAGAAATGATCAAAAACTTTTTAGACGAAAAGGATGGCGGGTTTTTCTTGAGCGGCAAGGCAAATGAAAAACTCTTCACACAAACAAAAGATATTTATGATGGCGCTACTCCCTCGGGAAATGCTATCGCATTGCTCAATTTGTTGCGGTTAGGAAGGATTACCGGAAACCCTTCCTATGAAGCGTTAGCGGATAATCTTATAAAGGCATTTTCCGGCGCCATTATGCAGTATCCTTCCGGATATACACAATTTATGTGCGCCCTTGATTTTGCATTAGGCCCCTCAAAAGAAATTATCGTTGCAGGAGAACGTGAGGGGAATGATACAAAAGATATTCTCCGGGAAATAGGAAGCCGTTTTTTACCAAACAAAGTATTGCTTCTTCACCCTTCAAACGGCGTATTTATTGAGGAAATAGCACACTATACAAAAGAACTAACGCCCATAGAAGGTCGGGCAACCGTCTATATGTGCGAGAATTACTCCTGTAAAAAACCTGTATCCGATAAAAACGCAATCATACAACTTCTATAGAAATTTTATATTTTAAATTTTGAACTTAACCGGACGTCTCCGCGGGGAAAACAGGAAACCACAGATTGCACAGACTTCGTCGTGAGCTCAGTCGAACGATTACACAGATGTAGAGCGAAGAGGCTCTTCGCTCTACAACCCGCATAAATAAAATGAAAATTCCTATACAATTAAATTACCGGCAATTTAAAATTCAACATTCAACATTTCTGGAATAACAATTGTCATTACTTGCCGGACATAGCAGTGCATGGATAGATGATATTGCGCTTGCGAAACGTCTGAAAAAGGCGGGATTTTCTATTTCACTCTCTCTTACACAATCAGTGGTAAGCATTCGTCCCTATGTATTTTTGCGGGACATATGGGATATGGTTTCGCGCAATGCCTTTACGCAGTTGAATTGTTCGTGGCTTGCACTTGCGGGGACGTTCATAGGCATGTCAATGCTGTTTTTAGCGCCGGTAGCCGGCGTTTGTACTCTTTTGCACAACCCCATTACGTTTGGAATTTCATTGATATCTCTTATTTTAATGGCAACTACCTATTACCCCACTCTCCGTTTTTATAAACTGCGTTCATGGAGAACGCTTACCTTGCCCATAGCCGGGGCGCTTT
>MHYI01000044.1:14299-14429 GCA_001828295.1 Planctomycetes bacterium RBG_16_41_13
ATGAAAACATTCCGTACAGAAATAACGATTTCAGATGACAAAACGCTTACTATTAAAGAATTACCTTTCCCTACCGGTGATAAGGTTGAAGTTATTGTGCGTAGTAGCAAACGCCGGAAGAAACCTGGTG
>MHYI01000045.1:0-2053 GCA_001828295.1 Planctomycetes bacterium RBG_16_41_13
TCGATTCATGAAAGTGACGCTGATATCTCCATATCCCGATATAACCTCTTTCGGAATAAGAACCATATCCTCGTATTTAAAGCAGCATCATTTTGAAACACAACTCATCTTCCTGCCCGACCCGTTCGGCGATAACTCTGTTGTACGCGAAGAAAGATACGATGAAAATATTATGGATGCGGTTACAAATCTTTGTAGTAACTCAGATCTGATTGGGATAACGTTAATGACTAATTTTTTTGATGGCGCCATACAGATAACAAAAAGCCTGAAAAGACGATTAAATATCCCCATTATATGGGGTGGTATTCATCCTACGGTACGTCCGGAGGAATGCTTGAATTACGCCGACATGGTGTGTGTTGGCGATGGGGAAATTGCCATGCTGGAACTGGCACAAAGATTTGCTGAACGAAAAGACTACACGGATGTATCTAATATCTACCTGAAGAAAAATGGACATATTATAAAAAATCCCCTTAAACCAATTGTTCAGGATTTAGATACTATTCCGCCGCCTGATTACGAACTCGTCGAGAACTTTGTTTTAGATAATAATAAGTTGGTAAAAATGGATTACGAGTCCTTCAAAAGGACCATATCAAACACTTTCGTCTCAAAGGCAATAAAAAAAAGTGCTTACATGACCTTAACAGGCCGTGGGTGCCCTCATAATTGTAGTTATTGTTGCAACGATAGTCTTCGCAAACTTTATCATGGACAAAGATATTTACGCTGGAGAAGTACAGAGCACGTGATAAATGAATTGGTCGCCATAAAAGAAAAATTTGATTACATAGGTTATATCTGGCTGTCCGATGATGCTTTTTTTGCAAGGAAGGCGGAAGATATCAAAGAGTTTTGTAAAGAATACAAAAAGAAAGTAAACCTGCCGTTTCACTGTCTTGGAAGCCCGCTCACTGTTACCGAAGAAAAACTTGAAAATTTGGTTGATGCGGGACTTGACAGTATTCAGATGGGCATAGAGACGGGCAGCAGACACATACAGGAGGTGTTTAACCGCAAACACATGGATAACGAAAGGGTGATGAATGCCATCCAGGCAATAATGAAATACAAAGACAAGATATCCACAATCGGGTATGATTTTATTATGGATGTGCCTTATGAAACAGATGCTGACAGAATAGAGACGTTAAAGTTTATTTCTAATATCCCCAAACCTTATATGATTGGTATATTTTCCCTGGTACTTTACCCAGGTACATCCCTCTACGATCGAGTGAAGGCAGATAACCCTTCACTCGATGAAGAGAAGGATATTTATAGAAAAATGTATGGTAAGGTGGATGAAAATTATACCAATTTACTCCTTCTGCTTAGTAAAAATGGGAAGCTTCCCCATCTTATATTGAAAATATTAATTAATAAATATGTAGTAGCAGTTTTAAATAACCCTTCTCTAAGGCCGATGTATAAACTGGTGTTTCCTCTTGCAAGAAAGGGCATGCATTTTATAAGAGGTGAAAAATGAAAATCACGCTTATCTCTCCCTACCCTGATGTAACCGCCTTTGGTATAAGAACAATATCTTCACATCTCAAACAGCATCACTTTGAAACACAATTGGTTTTTTTACCGGACCCTTTTGTCGACAGTGTTGTAACAAGCAGGGAAAGATACGATGAGAAAGCTCTGGATGAGGTGGCACAATTATGCAGTCATTCAGATCTTGTTGGCGTAACACTCATGACCAATTTCTTCGATGGCGCCGTACAAATAACGAAGAATATCAAATCGAAATTAAATATTCCTGTCATCTGGGGTGGAATACATCCCACGGTACGGCCGGAGGAATGTCTGAATTATGCCGATATGGCCTGTATCGGAGACGGCGAAGATGCCATGCTGGAACTTGTCCGAAAAATGGAAATGAACACAAATTACCACGATGTGCAAAACATCTGGTTTCGGAAAAACGGAACTATTGTAAAAAACACCATGCGGCTGCTAGAACACGATATGGACAGGATTGCCCCCCCCGATTACGACCTCAAGGAAAATTATATACTCGATAACAACAAAATCATAC
>MHYI01000045.1:2105-4174 GCA_001828295.1 Planctomycetes bacterium RBG_16_41_13
TACGGTAAAAAATCCTTCCTACATGACTTTGACGGGACGGGGCTGCCCCCATAACTGTAGTTATTGCTGCAATGACAGCCTCCGGAAACTTTACCACGGACAGAGGTATTTACGATGGAGGAGCACGGAACATGTCATTGGCGAACTCGAGGCAATTAAACAAAAATTCCCATACATAAAATATTTCTGTCTGTCTGATGATTCATTTTTTGCCAGAAACATTGAGAAAATTAAGGAATTTTGCGCTGAATACAAAAAGAGGGTACACCTGCCTTTTTATTGTCTTGGAAGTCCTATGACCATTACCGAAGAAAAACTCGAATATCTCATAGATGCAGGACTTGACAGCATCCAGATGGGAATAGAAACTGGTAGCAAGCACATCCAGGAAATTTTTAACAGGAAATACATGACCAATGAGCGTGTGATGAAGGCCATCTACGCCCTCAATAAATACAAAGACAAACTATCTCTTATATCGTATGATTTTATTCTGGATGTGCCTTATGAGACAGATGAGGACAAAGTCGAAACCCTTAAATTTATATCAGGAATTCCCAAACCATATAAAATCGGTATGTTTGCAATTATTTTCTATCCGGGGACGTCACTCTATGATCGGGTTAAGAAAGACAATTTGATTATTGACGAAGAAACCGAAATTTATCACAAGAAATGGAGTAAGAAGGAGGCGCATTATTTAAACCTGCTTCTTGCGTTATGTAAGAGCGGGAAGTTCCCGCATGTCCTGCTCCGCATATTAATTAGCAAGCCAGTTCTACGGGTATTCAATAGCGATTTGCTGAAACCTACTTACAAATTATTATTCTATCTGCTTAAAAAGGTTAACTACGGTATAAAATCGTTAAGAAACTTTTTAAAACCGCCGGGAGTGTAATCACGTAATAAAAAAGGTTCTTAATTTACATCTTTACAAGGATTTTGGCATCTGATCTTTTAGAGGAAGCCTTAATAGCATCCAGGACGGATTCAAACGGATATCTTGCAGTAATCATTTTCTCAAGATTGAGTTTACCGGCTGCAATAAGTTTGATAATAGAAGGAAATATGCCATAACCGGAATGCCCTCTGGCGCCAATAATTTTATTGGCACCAGATACCAGATTGTCGAGATGCACCAAGGTGGAGGCGGCCGCCCTGCCAAGATAGATTATTTCTCCATTAAAGGCCATGGCTTTTTCCATCTGCGGTATTGTCATTGGCGCAGCGCCTGCAGCTTCTACTTGAATATCTGCTCCCCGACCTCTCGTAAGTTCCATTACTTTATCACTTGGATTGCATCCCTTGTCCAATGTATTTGTATTGAACGCATGGTCTGCACCCATTTCTTTTGCTATTTTTACCCTTTCATCAATTACATCAAAGGCTATAATTTGGCTTGCACCTGATATTCTTGAGAGCGCTATGGCTCCAAGCCCGATTGGCCCTGCGCCATATATGACCACAGTTGCGCCCGGATTAAATCCCTTACCAGCGATAAAAATACCATTGTATGCACAACCAACCGGTTCAATAAGGGCTCCAAAATCAAAGACTTCTTCTCCTGTATATATCTCTGTCAAAGCATTAATTTCCCAGCAATATCTTTCATTCACCGCTATATATTCTGCAAAGGCACCGTTTGTACTCAGTCCCATTAACTCTATATCTTCACACTGGTTGGGAAACCCACTTCTACACGGTAGACACTTGCCACACCACATGATACTCTCTACAGCAACTTTGTCGCCTCTTTTTAGATTTTTTACGCTGCTGCCTGTCTTTTCAACGATGCCTGAGAACTCGTGGCCTATAATACATGGCAATTTGGTTAAACCCGAAAAGATTATGTATCCTTCTTCGTCGGTTTCATATAAATGGGTGTCAGAGCCGCAAACACCACAAGTTTTTACTTTTATGAGAACCTCGTCATCATGGAGATTTGGGGTAGGAACATCTTTTACCTCAAACGTTATATTTTTCCATACCTGACTACCAATAATTGCCCTTCTTTTTGTCTTTTCTCCCTCACTTATTGGATAATTTCCCCTTGGTTTCCATTCTGCATC
>MHYI01000045.1:4190-6348 GCA_001828295.1 Planctomycetes bacterium RBG_16_41_13
ATATATGCTCCATTTGTAATGCTTTTTTGTTTATCTTTCCACTGCCAGTCTTGGGAAGGGAATCTCTGATTTCCATGAATTTAGGTAATTTGTAATTTGCCAACCGCTCTCTACAGAACGTCAGGATTTCCCGTTCTGTTAAGACCTTCCCCTTTTTGGTTACAACAATAGCCTTGGGGACTTCTCCTCTTAACCGATCTTTTACAGGAATGACAGCTACTTCTTTTATACAGGGATGATCTATCAATGTGCGCTCAATCTCCTGAGGATAAACCTTTAGTCCCGCGACCTTCATCATCCCTGACTTTCTCTCGACAAAATAAAAGTTACCTTCTTCATCCTTTTTCCCTAAATCATTACTATAATACCACCCATCTTTAAAACATACCTGATTGCTTCCCCTATCATCGTAATAGCCTTGAACAACAGCAGGTCCTTTAAATATCATCTCGCCTATTTCTCCTGGTGGGAGTTCCCTGTCATCTTCATCTACTATTTTTACTTCGTATGAGGGGCATGGTTTTCCAACAGAACCATGTGGTACGCGCTCGTCTGGGTCAGGAGCAAGGGCAATTCCCGTAGTTTCCGTACTTCCCCAAACGGGGATAATTGGCATGCCCAGCTTCTCTCTGAATTTTTCTATAAGTTCTATGCGTGTATACATGCCGCCACTTTCCGGAATTCTCAATGAGCTAAAATCGTAGACCTTATGCTCAAGGACTTCCAGCAAATTTTCGTATATAGGTGCAATCCCCATCATGCAGGTCACCCGGTAATTGGATATAGCTTCTGCAATGGACTTGGGATATATCTTATCTACCAAGACCATAGTTCCCCCTAAATAGAGCGGGCGTGCAAATATTTCGTGGGGATGTGCAAATGAGGCAAACATACAGAGATGAATATCGTCTCTTTTCAACTTAAATGTTTCTATTGAGGCGATGGTATTCCAGTATAAGTTAGCGTTAGTTGTTATAGCTCCTTTGGAATTACCTGTGGACCCAGAGGTAAAATTGAGATAGACGGTATCGTTAGCTCCAATATCGAGGTTTGGATTATTCGGGTTTCCTTTTTTTAATAAGTCATTCCATAAGATACATTTTTTGTCGGGATCACCAACCACTACGATCTGTATTTGTGAATTATACGGGACTGACCGAGAGGCAAGGTCTAAAAACTGGCTATGGGCGATAATATAACGTGGTGAAATGCTGTTGAGAATAGTCTTAATATTTTCTTCGGTAAGTTCAAAGTTGATTGGTACGGCTATACCTTGAGACTTGACAACTGCGAGGAAACCGATAACAAGTTCGGGAATTCTCGGCAACATTAATCCAACCCTCTCTCCCTTACCGAAACCCATATCCCTTAAGCTATTCGCCAGTTTATTTACTGTTTCATTAAGCTCTCGGTAATTTATCTTGATATTGTGAAAGATAATAGCTGTCTTTTCAGGAATTTCTCGGGCATTCTTTTCCAGTATCTCAACCAGCGTCACTTACGATAATCCTCAGTCTTTAACCAATTGTTACAATGATATCTGATTCCCATGTATTCATTGAATCGTTTATAATAAAATTAAGTTCCCTAAATATTACCACATAAGTAGCGATAGTCAACAGTATTGCTAACAAAACGTGGGGAAAGGAGGTCCTTAAATTTTGCTTTTAAATAATCAAATGTCTCATAGTATTTTTCATAAATAAAAACAGGAATTCAAGGCTTGGGAAAGAACAAATTCTTGATAAATTTTATGTTTTATGGTACAAACTGACGAGAGATTGAGCATTCTTGTTTCTGGGATTCCGCATAGGACTTTATTTTAAAAAAAGAACGTCGTTTTTTTGCTCATGCGTGTCTTTTTATTTCGAAGGCAAGTCGGTACGAACCACTAATAAAATTAAAATAGAATTAAATGGAAACTTGTTTAAAGAGAACGTTAGATATCGTGTGTAGTCTTCTTTTCCTCATCGTCTTTTCTCCTCTATTTTTAATTATTGCCATTTTAATAAAAATAGATAGCAAGGGACCTGTTTTCTTTTTACAAAAACGGTGCGGGATGGACGGAAGAGAATTCAATATGTATAAATTTAGGACAATGGTTAAAGATGCTGAATTCCTAAAGAAGGAACTTAAAAACGAGATGGATGGGCCGATG
>MHYI01000045.1:6541-6954 GCA_001828295.1 Planctomycetes bacterium RBG_16_41_13
GGACGAGTGGTAAATTCGGCGATTGGGTAAGCTATGACATTGAATATGTACAGAAGAGATCGTTCCTTATGGATTTAAAAATCCTTATCTTGACCGCAATTACCGTCTTAAGGAATACGGGTGCTTATTAATTATAAGATTAAAATTTTATTTGTTGTTCAGGATTATTTATTTCCCCCCCTTTAATTTTTCGTACTGGGCAAAAGTCTTTTTTGCCTCTTCTTTCAACCCCTTTTTTTCGTAAAGAATCCCAAGTTTGTTATGAATATCCACGGTTTCAGGACTGATTTCGAGTACTTTCGAGTATTCATAAATAGCATCGTCCAAGACCCCTTTTTGCTCGTAAATACGGGCTAACGCAAGATGTATGGTGGCATATTTAGGATTGATATCGAGGGCATGCTTCAAGACTT
>MHYI01000045.1:7150-7301 GCA_001828295.1 Planctomycetes bacterium RBG_16_41_13
TTTTAACTTTTCTTTTATGGTCACTAATTTTTTTAATACATCGGCAGTCAATGCATTATTTTTAGTTTCAGGCAGGATCAAAGAAGGAACTAATGCCTTTTTTCTCTCAAGCAGAAACATATTTTCCAATGCATCTTTTTCCCCTTTAATA
>MHYI01000046.1:0-1813 GCA_001828295.1 Planctomycetes bacterium RBG_16_41_13
CTTTTCTTTGTAATTTTTCGGTTCAAATCACTTACAAGGTCAGACCCTTCATCATGCTTGCTTTTTGCTTTCACTACTACTGCGCCAGCCACTAATTCCCCCAACTCTTTAAATTCGTCAAGCGCCTTTTCCACCAACGCGACAAATCCAAGCTTGTTAAAGAAATCCCACTCCACTTTTCTGAATTGTATTGGTCGTTCTTCAAGAGAAAAATTCTCGTATATGGATCAACCTGAAGATGATATTCCTCAGAAAGCTTTGTATCCCCTTGTTCTTCTTTCTCCCTAATCGCTCTGAATACAACCTCTTCAATCAAACCTGGATCAAACTCAAGCTTCATCATCAATTATCTCCCACCTCGTCAACAGAAGAAGCGCACGATAAACATTCATCTGGTGCCCCTGCAACAGCATCCTGATTCAGATCTGACTCTTTGAACGTTTCAGTCTGAACACCCAACAGATCCATTTCTAACTTTATAAATTCCTTCATTACTTCAGAAATGGCAAAGTAAAAACCTTCTCTGGATTTTCTCCCGAAAAGAAGGGCAAAAAGGGGTATCCATTTACCTGCATGTTCTTTTAAAAATTTTTTCTGGGCGTCAAGGCAAATTTCCGCCTCTTCCTTTCCATGATTTTCAAGTGCATATGCCTGTTTATAAAGAAGAAATTGCAGAAATTCTAATTCCACGCTGATATGATCACAGCGCTCTTTTTCTTCCTCAGAAATATCCAGGCCAAACGCCCGATAAAACCCCTGTATGTCCGCCAAATCCTGAACCTGCTGAAACACATGAGCAGCACCATATTGACCCTCATATAAAGGACAATCTTTTGATATGGTATGCCCAACTATGCGATTATATATTCGCTGTAACTTTTCTATATCCACGGCACTGTAGAATTCCTGCACGTCTTTTAAAGATGCCAACATTGCCGTCAAACTATCACTCTCCGCGTAACATCTTTCTATCTTATCCACAAGTTCATTAAAATCTTCCCCCTTTAACAGGGAAAGTTTTTTTTCTTCAGGAAATATATAGCATGTTGATAATGCTTGATACAACGCGCTTCTCACCAGCAAATTTTCGACTTCAGCAACTTGCCCTGTTTCCTGTAGATTACGATTATTCACAACCATAGAGTACCTCTAAATTTAAATCGAGTTAGAATGTTTATCAGGTCTAACGTGTACCGGCTCTTCCACGGTAGTTCTCACTACTTCTTTACCGTCTTCACCAAATCCAATTACCGTGTCATTATACATCGTAAATTTTTTACCGTGGATTTCCGTCTCAAATACCTTCGGGCCTTCTTCGATCTTATATTCATACACAATCGTCTGAGTCATCCTGAACAATGACATTACCGCAAGCAATTCCCTTGAGGGCACCATAAACTTTTCAATTGCCTCATCCACGCCTGGCCCAAACATCTGTCTTAAATATGCCCTTGGAGCCCATCTTGGCGGAATGTAGTAAACATTAGGTTCCGTACCAAACTGCGGATACAGAGGCAGTGCGATCTTGTGATGTCTTATTAACCAGGTAATCGGATTCTTCGGGTTGTCGTCAAGGAATCCCTGTAAACGTATTTGCCCAACACAGGCGGACATACATCTCGTTTCCATCGGACGGCCGTCCGTCAGTGAATCACGACCCTCGATTCTCGGATAACAGGCGATACACTTCTCACTAACCCTGGTCAAGCCCCTATACATCGGCTTCTTATAAGGACACTGTTCCACACACTTCCTGTAGCCACGGCACCGTTTTTGGTCTATCAGCACAATCCCATCTTCTTTTCTTTTGTAA
>MHYI01000046.1:2005-3667 GCA_001828295.1 Planctomycetes bacterium RBG_16_41_13
CACTGGTTAATATTTTTCTTTTTTGCCACCTCGAAAATGGTATCCCCCTCATAGGTGCCGTAAGGCGCTCCTGTCCCATACTGAGAGGTCTCTTTGTCTTTATCATCTGTATACCAAATGTTATCAGGACTATCAATTAACTTGAGCGTCTTAACATCCCAGGATTGCGGAAATCCGCCATAAGGTTTTGTCTCGACGTTATTCCACCACATGTACTCCTGCCCCTTATTAAAAGACCAAGTACTTTTACACGCCATAGTGCATGTTTGACATGCAATACACCTGTTAATATTAAACACGGCAGCAAATTGATGTTTCGGCCTGGATTCAAAATAGGGATATTCCATACGTCTCCCTAAATGCCAGTTATGTACAAGTGTCATCTTCTAACTCTCCTTTCGATCAACAACACAAATCTATCGTTTTTAAAATTTATTTATTGCCATGCAATTTTTTCCAGCGCCACCGGATGCCATTGTATAGAAATGTTCTTTTGCCCGTTTCTATCTTCTCTGTCACCATTCCATACTGCCATATTGAAGTAGGTGCTTTCCCCTGGCACGAACTGAACATCCAGAGGATCTCCGGTATTTAACGACCTGCAAAACACTACCGTCCATTTTTTGTTTTCAAATTTACTGCATCCATCGACATCCTGATGGTCCTGTGTCGTCAATGTACCAAAACCTTCAGCATTTAAATCTTCAACTACCCTACCCCGAGGCAAAGAAAGCAAATTATGAGCAGCAAACCCGCCAGCCAATTCAGCGGCGCTCTGTATCAAACCTTTATGATAATCTACGCTATACGGATTAGTACTGAAATCATCATGCATGTTCGGATATCTCGCCGGACATTCCTCTATACCGCCGGCAGCGAGCAAATCTGCTTCCCAGTCAGCCTTCCAATGCCACAAATTTACAGGCTTTTGCCTATCGCCCATTCGAGGGCTGAATTGTTCATCAGTGCTTATCACGACCTTCCCAAGAGGAAACATAAGGGCAACCCCATCTCTAAACTCCTGAGTTGCGATAGCCTGTTTATTATCGGTGGCATCGTCCCATGTCACCTGGAAATAAATCGCAATGCCATCGTGAACGGCTTTTACCTCTGCAGCATTCACCGAACCCCCTCCGTTGGGAAACGCCTTATCTTGCTTTTGTAATTTAACTTGTACCCCTTCGGCATTTTTAAACGTTCCTTCCAAAGCTCCAACAGTGATATGCGCGGGGATATCAATTTGCATATATTTTACATTCAGAACTTCTTTTGCCGGCGTAAATTCTTCCTCCGCCATGCCTTTTACCCCTTCCGCCTCCTCAGCGATACATAGCGCAACGCTCAAAAACAGACATCCCAGGAGGGCTACGCCACTAGTCCCCAACAAGCGATAAAACTTTTTCATCCCTCTCCTCCCTTAAATTTTTCCTGACAATTAAAACTTTTCACAAAATGAAAACTATGCTTAAAAATCAACCTTCTTAGAATTACGAATACTTACTTTCTTTCTTACCAGCCTCCTTCCTGAAACACTGCCGAAAAAAAATTTAGTACCTTATCAGTAATTTCTTTGCATTTTTTTGCAAAATATCTAATGGCGAAATCTGCAATCACTGGTCATTTGTGATTTGCCGCAGGTGGATTAAGCGATAGCGAATCCAC
>MHYI01000046.1:3807-6823 GCA_001828295.1 Planctomycetes bacterium RBG_16_41_13
TAATGCAACCCGTCTGAAAGCGCTATTGTTACGACCACGCCTCTTATTATCAAGCTTAATACATTCTTACGATGCAAATCAAGCAAATGTTTTATCTTGGACACATCCCACCTACCTGCCCGGACCATGGCTACCTGGCTGGTCAAACAACCAATCCCTGTTTTTTTTATGACAATCAAAACAAGTCTTTTCAATCATATCCGTAAAAGCCTTTAACGTTTCCTCCTGGTTCCCTGTCATTGCTGCTTTTCTCACATTTAACGCTTTATAAATGATCCCGCTTTGGTACAAAGCAAACTCTTCTTTCAGTTTTGTTATCTTCCCGTCGTCTTTAGGATCGATGCCCGCACGCTTAAACCATTCGTTCTTTTTGGGGTCAAAAGGGAAGAATGTTTCATTTATTTTGTAGCTTTGATCCACTACTGCACCAGCTTCATTTGCTACATATTTCAAATTATTCTCCAGAATACCTGACAGCATATTGGTCAGACGTTTTTCAATATCCTTCATCAATTCCTGCGTTGGCTCATTAACCCCTTCATGTTCAGCGGCTTTTCCGGCCGAACCCATAGCCCTGTAAGAGAATATGCCATTCCCCATGCCTGCCACAATTAATACTACCAGCCCGAAAATAAAGTGCTTCCTTTTTATCATACTCATCAAATCCCACTCCTTTCTTCGTAATTTTCACGAACAGAGAACTTTGAACGCAAAAAAATCATTCCTTAACTGAGACAAAACAGAGCAAACATCATTCCCATTAGAAGAGGTTCGCTTGCCTGTACACAAAAACACACTATTACTCATTTAATTACGCTACAATACAACATTACACAACTACTCTTTTTATTCTGTCAGAAAATGATTCCTGTATCATGGCATTTCTATTTTGAAATCTATACTTCAAAAATGCAAAGGCACACATTTCACACTTTTTTAGAATAATTTTCACGAAAATTTACTTAAAGGGTCTACAAACCGAGCGTATTCCAAACTTACTGTATCTGTGTGCCAGGAAACGATCGTATCGCATTGCCCGAACAACACTAAAAGGTGTAGCTGTGACAGGTGAAATGATTATTTAGTTCTATGAAATGTGTTTACTGCGGCGGTAAGAAGCATTACCCAAAAAACTTCAGTGCGAATGAGATAAATCTTTACCCATGTATTGAGTTTTGACCTCATTTACTATCTCTTCCGTAATTTCCTTATAGCCCTTCTCCTGGGCATATTTCTCTATTCTTTTCCTCACTATGCCCCTGATAAAAGAAGGAATACGTTCGGTTTGTTCACGCGCCACATTCGTCCAAGTTAAAGGCAGGCATTCCCTGTAAGAGTCTTTTTCCTCATCATCCACCAGGCCTGTCAAAACAGTTTTTAATGCTTGTTCTTCAATAACGCGATCGCTGAACTCAGAATTTTCCCAATCTTTCGCATCACCAACAGTTTTTTCCGATACCACAACAGAATGCATTGTGGGATCTAGAACTGATGTTATGTTACCCCCGGTTAACATAATATTGCACGGTGCCAGTCTTAGCAAGTTTTCGGCTGTACTGCCAATGTCTAAGCCATTTGTATTGTGAACCCCTGTCCTTCCCACAACCAGCAGCGAAGGCTGTCCTTTTTTCAAGTACCGTAACACCTGATCAAAAGGCTTTCCGTCCAATAAGACGGAAGATATCGCTACGCCCTCTTTTTTTGCGAAACAACATGCGTTATCCAGATGGCTTTGATAAATCTTAGCAAGTCCTTTATCTATTATTTCCTCATGAAGAGTTTCTTGTTCTTTAAATCTGAAAATTTTCCCGGCTTCTTCAGAAAGTACTTTTGCTATACTTGCAAATGCCACACGGTGATAATGAGGATCGTATATCGATATCGCGTCGATCATCAAATGAAAAGACCTTGAAAAAGAAACTGCCGACTTAATCCCTTCTAACGATTGCATACTTCCATCAACCGCGACAACAATACGTTCCCCCAAGCCTCTTTTCTTTACCACGAGAACATCTGTTTTTAAGCGCCTGACAACACGTTCGCAAACGCTTCCAATAAGATTTTCATTGACAGAAGCAAGACCTAGCGCCCCTATGATGACCAAATCATAACCACCGCGTCTTGCTTCCTTAATTATTTCACAATAATTTTTACCTTCTAATAAGATGTCTTCATGTTTAACATTTGCGCTTCTGCATTTCTTTTTGAAGACGTCAAGATACGACTCTGAAATCATCTTCAAACCCTGGTTAATAAGCGACGTATGTAATTCGCGCTGTCTTTGCAACTCTTTTTCATCCTGGTACTTTTCCGGCAATCCTTCTTCCATGTCACGAAATCGTCTCTGGTGCAACGACGCGTCATAAACATGGCAACCGACTAGTTGTGAGCCGTATTTTAACGAGATCGCAATGCCTATATCGATACAATAATCAGAGTATATTGAATTATCTATCGGTATTAATATTTTTTTGTACATAACTCTATTTCTTTAAATACAAATTAAAAAAATTCTCTGCGATTTAAGCAGATTCGCTTTTCAACTTCTTCCACTCGCTGATTGCGCCGCCAGCTAAAGCCACAGTGATTACCGCAATAAATAACCATCGAAACGCAGTCTTCAAATCAGCAGTCTTTCCGCCCTCGACAACAGATTCTTTCTCTGCTACAGCCACTTTTATCGTTTTTTCGACAGAAAGTCCCTTAATAAAACCTACCAGTTCTCTAATTCTGTTCTCGGTAAAAACATTTCCCCACGGTGGACAAAGATTGGATTTTCCAATGGAAACCGTTCCACTGGTAATTGATTTGATTAAATCCGATTCCGGCCTCGTCGCCATGTACGCCGCATCCGTAAAATTCCTTGGTTTAGGGTTCAAGTCTATCGTGTAAAAGGTACCCCGACCATCGCCGTTTTTTCCGTGACACGGCGAACAATAATATTCAAAAGATGCTTTTGCCGAGATCAAAAACTCTGTTTCCCTTGGAGATGTTATCAATTCCTTCGCAAAACAGA
>MHYI01000046.1:6865-10723 GCA_001828295.1 Planctomycetes bacterium RBG_16_41_13
TAAAAACAAAAAATGATTCATTGTTAATTTCCCTCTTTTCCCTTGACGTGATCAATCAAGAATCCGACCAACAACTTGATTTCCTGATCAGATAAACCATAATTAGGTTCTATTGCCCTCGGATTCGCCAATATCGGATTTTTCAAGTGATGAAACATATATGCAGGCTGCAACCGATCGCCAACGGTGCCCAGATTTGGCCCTACAACACCACCACCCTTAGTTCCTTCTGCGTGGCAGGCATTACACCCTTTATCGTAAAACAAGTTCATCCCTGCCTCAACTATCTCCTGAGATGTCTTTTCATTATCAAAAACTCCCGAAGGAAGCTTCTTGTTTGTAAGATATTTTTCCATAAACTCAGTAGCAAAAGTGGCATCATCTCCCGTCAAGTTAAATTTTGGCATCTGCTGGCTCAGAGGCCGTATAATATCAGGAGCCTTTAGAAATTCATTTTCCCAATCCATTTTCATTTTTGTTCCAGCTTCTGTAAGATTGGGAGCATAAGTCCCCCCTTTTTTCTGAATGGTGTGGCAAGTTAAACATCTAATTTCATACAAAACCTTCTCAAATCCTTCTAGTTTTACCCTATTTCTTTCCACAACCGGCATTAATTCACTCAAGCCTTTGATATCATGACAAACGAAACAACGCGATCTTTCAACAACCTCTTTCCCTTTTGATATAAGGGCGCTGTCTCCTTTAATTGTACTATATTCAGCATTTGTCAAAAACTTTGTTTCTTCGATAGTTTTCGGAGTGCCACCATCACCCTGTTCGCCTTCATCTTCGTATTCCTCTTCAGGCATAAACTGAGTGTCACGTATAACATACTCAACCAATCCTCGTATTTCATCGTCAGAAAATCTGAACTGCGCCATCATTGTCTCAGGAAAATGCTTCTTTGTATTTGTAAGCCAGTCATGCAGCCAATCCCTGCTGATTTTTGTAACAATACTCCCTAAATCAGGCCCTACACCAACATTTCCACCAAGACCTTTAACCGGATGACAAATGGTACAACGCGCACGGCCCCAAACTCCTTTTCCCATCTGGAATATTTGGTCCATTTTATCATATTCTTCGTCTGTCATATCGTCTTCGCGTTTTAACAAATATTCATCCCATTTAACTTTTGAAAGCTCATCATCTGCAATACTGCCCAAATACACAATCACCGCTTTAATCTCCTCAAACTCAAGACCCAAATCAGGCATCTTTGCATTTGGAACGACCTCCCTTGGGTTGGCAATCCATCTGGATATCCATTCAATGTTTGCCTTCTGTATTACATTGGTAAGTATTGGCCCGTTTTTTACCCTTTTATACGGATCTTCCAGTTCAAACGGAAGAATTGACCATCCTTCAGGTAGTTGGTATTTTTTATCTATTTCCAAAAACATTGGTTCAATACTTCTTTCTTGCGCTAAGGCTATCCCACAACCAGCGAACAACGCAAGGTATAGCAGCATCGACGGCACCATTAATCTGTCATATAGTCTTGATTTTAATTTTAACTGCATAAAAGCTCCTTGATATTATTGACCCTCTTCTTCTAACCTAGGCGGAAACCTTCTTAATCGAGCAAGGAACCAAAGCTCTACGCTCGCTCCCATAACAACCGCAACTAACACATAGATAAATACCGTTTTAGGCATTGGTTTTTCAAGTAAGATATAATACCATGATGATACTGACTTTTGACTGCCGGCATCACCATTCGAACCATCCCACACAGCAAAAGCTATCGGTATTAGCTTGCCTATCTCAAATTGTATATCTTTCTTCTCGTCTTCTGTCTTTAAAGGGCGTTTAAACACCACTTTCCACCGGCCGTTCTCATACGACCCTTCTCCCATGACATCCTGATTTTCCGGCGGCTGCACAGAAATTTTCTTAAATCCCTTAGCATTTAGCTCTACAATCGCGCCTGGTTCATTTCCAGGCGCTTCTGCTATTGCACCAAAACCGTCTTTCCAATAGGCCTTCCATTGCCACAGGTTAACCACTCCGCCGGAGTCACCCATCCCAAAATAAGGTTTTTTTAACGATTCAGGTATTTTTACGGGAAATTGCAATGAAACGGCATCCCTGAAAATATCTTCCTGCATGTTTGTACGGTCATCCCATTCTACGAGAAAAGCAATCTCTCTATCATTATAGAGCCCCCGAATCATCATGGAATCAACCGCAGGCTCCCACAACCGTGGATGCGCAATGATTTGCCCTGCCAACGGAATCTCCATGGGCGCTGCCAGCCCCCAAACTTCATCTGCGGGGTGATCAGGCAGTTCACCTTCTTCCAAAAGCTTTACTTTTACCACGACATCAGAAGCCATTTTCTTTGACAGACTTTCCACATAGTGAGACAGACTCCACCGTTCCTCATCACTAAGCGTTTCCTTATAAGAACCCATCGGGGTCTCGTTAAATCCGGTGGAAATCGTCCGATAAATATCACCCGCAGCACTCCCCCCCTTAAAATTCCATGATTGCGTCAAATCCCTGGCGCGGTAAGGCATACCCCACTGCGTCTGCAAAGCTACCGTGAGCGGTCCATTGCCTCTTCCTTCATCCCCGTGGCAGTTAAAGCATTTCACCTTTTTAAATAATTCACGGCCTTTTTCTATGCTCTCCTGAGTAGCCACAGTGCTTGCAACATTCAACACCGCAGGAGAAGTATCTTTCTTAAACTGTTCATTGAACGTCTTTATATAATAAATTACCTGCCATCTTTCCGCTTCGCTGATAGTACTCCAGAACGGCATCGCCGTTCCCTCTATACCGCTCGTTATGATACGAAAAAGATCTTCATCCGTCGGCACAGAACCAAATGGTGTAGACCTTACCTTAAACTCATTACGGGTAAAGTTACGAGGCATGGGGAACATAGTTATGGAGGAAGGTCCTTCTCCATTGCCGGTGATACCATGACAATACCAGCATCTTTTTTCGTAAACCTTCTTTCCTTCTGCTACCGCATTTTGGTTTTCCGGTAATTTTTGAGGCGTCTCTCGTTTGTAAGTTCTGAAAGCATGAGATGCTTGCGCCTCAACCACTTCCATTTTGCAAAAAGCCACAATACCAAAAGCAATCAAGCTAAAATTAATTACTTTATTTTTAAACAGTTTTATCATTGTAGTCATTAGCTCTTCATTAAAATTAACATTAATCTCAAAATTCTAAATCCCGACAAAGCCGGACGTCGTCAAACAAGGTGCCCTTATTCTGCTTTTTCTCTTTGCCGTGGCATCACGCCTGCCGTATCGTATTCTCCCATGATAATCTTCCACATTTGCTCATCTTCCAAATCACCTTCCCATGCAGGCATTGCAGAGTCCCACGGTGTGGCTTCTGAAGGGAGGCCAGGACCTCCCTCCTTAATTCTCCAAAAAAGATAGTTGTCAACCACCGTTGCAATTGTGCCAGGATCCTGGAAATTAATTGGCCTCAGACGGAAAGAATTCGCAAACGGCCCGTTGCCGTCGGCCTTAGACCCATGGCATGGGCGGCAATACGCCTGAAAAAGCACTTTCCCTTCCTCAACACATCGCCTTTGAGTATCCGCATCTTTTCCTCTAAATGGATTTTCAAGCTTCTCATATTTTTGAGGCAGGGTAGGGTGCTGAATCCTCAATTCAACGGGCGAAGCTGATCCAGGCAGAGAATAAGAATAAACAAACCAACCAACGACGAGCGGAAAGGCCATAAGAAATATTTTCTGCAGGAATATCTTAAGAAAAGCCCCTTTACCCGGCAATAAAAACCCTAAAAAATCGGCAAATTTCTGATTACTTGTCGTAGCATAAACCAAACCTGCCAAAATACCCATAATCAAGTACCATGTCATCAGCGTAC
>MHYI01000046.1:10983-12938 GCA_001828295.1 Planctomycetes bacterium RBG_16_41_13
TGCTTCTTCATATCTTCAATCTCATCTTTCGGGATAACCACCTCTTCCATAGAACCGCTTTCTTCTATTATCAACGTAAGTTCTTCTTCCGTATCGCTTTTTATTAGTCCGTTGTAAGGTATACCATCTGCCGTTACTACAAAGACCGTCTCATAACCCTTTACGATAACGACACTCGGATCCAAGATAGATTCAACAAAATACTGCGGCGTCTGGATTGCTCCAATGCCAGTAAGCTCTGGCCCAACTTTCTGGCCCTTGCCACCTACCATATGGCATTTGCCACAAGTAACATCAAGCGATTCATCAAAAAATACCTGTGCTCCCTCCTCCGCCGTAACTTTCATGGGAGGTGTCCAAGGCTTCACCTTAGTTTTAGAAGCTTCCGGTATTTTATCCTTATGCTTCATAATGGCATCTATATCAGGCTCTCCTCCAAGGGATTGTAAATAGGCCAGGACTGCAAGTATTTTCTCACGCGACAACATGATCGGGGGGTCATACACCTTCGGCATAATCTTATCAAACCCCTCCACCACGTATTTATCAGGGTCAACTATCGATTCTACCAGGTATTCTAAACCACCGGACAAACCAAGCTTTTTCGCTCTTTCCTCCGCCCTCTCAGCCAATCCTTCCTGATCCGGCCCTCTTGTAGCACTGCCACTGGAACCTATTTTGTGGCAGGTACTACACTGCCCATCACCCCAGAAAATTTGCTCTCCGGCTTCAGCAGAAACACCGGTTGCAGTTTCCCCGCCACCGGTACCAGACAAACCAGTAACATAGACGGTGATGTACATGTAAAACCCTATGACAGCAACTCCAAATGCAACAATTTTTAACATCGTCTTATTCATAAGCCTTCTTTTGCCTTCTTCTTACCACCATGATCTTAAAAATTTATCAACACAATCATTATTCATCATAATGAGTCAATCACTAAGGCTGCCAAATAATAGATTAACGAACAGTCTATACAACACTATACTTCTGCCTCAGTTTTTACTTTTTTATCTCCCAGGTTTGCCAGCCAAAATACAAACGCCACCAAGCCAAGGAACAGCGCCACGATCAAGCCAACGATCCTTCCCATATAAGAAAGCGTCGGGGTATACGCCCATTGAGATGTATCCTGCAAAAGTCCATATACATGCCAATCCATACGCAAGCCAGAGCGAATAAACCCCATAAGTCCCATCAAAATGACAATTACTATACATAGCATTAGCAATGCATATTGAGACCTTACAGGCATTTTACCCCAAACTATGTCACCCACGACTTTTGCTTTACGGAATACCAAAATATCAATAACCGTATTCATAATTAAACAACTCATCACAATCGAAACCTGGGTCACTGATAAATAACGCAGCACGATATTCGCCTTCTGCATAACCTGGAAACCATAATACCAAAAATAGAGAACTGCAATGCCTGCCGTCACCAGGAACAACATGGATTGCGCAAGCTTGCCTTTATTCCTGAATGTTAAAAAGGCTGCAAGACAAACCGCGAACGACTGTATATAAAGCGCTAAAATTAATGGTTTTACATAAATCTTCGTTTGTGCCTCCAGGTCGACAAAACTTAGCGAAACCGCATAGGAAAGCAACATCAGTAAACAAAAGCCCAGCGCAGAGAAAATACCTATCATGCCGGCCTTTCCTTGCTCAGAAAAACGCACAGTCTCGCCCTTATTACTCCTGCGATATATGAGAAAAGAAAAAAACGTAGACAAGATGATAAGATTTACCACTGCATTCTTAGCCGCCATGACCCCAAAATATTTTGAGAAAGGGTGGTACTGCTCGCCAATCATCGCCCTTTCTTCTCCGCTGAGCGGCAAATTATGCGGAGTAAGCCATACGGCAAAACACAAAAAAATAATAACATTGAGGTATTTGATGTACCCTGTATAGCGCTCTGACCCTTTTATCCTTCCCATGCCG
>MHYI01000047.1:0-375 GCA_001828295.1 Planctomycetes bacterium RBG_16_41_13
TAACAAACCTCATCTATAATATCCAGCCTGATGAAGTATATCACCTGGCAGCACAAAGCCATGTACGCGTTAGCTTTGATATGCCCGAATCCACGGGGGATGTTAGTGGTTTGGGTGCAACAAGGTTGTTAGAGGCAGTAAGGAGAAGCGGCATTAAAACGAAAGTGTATCAGGCAAGTAGTAGCGAGATGTTCGGAGATGCCCTTCCGCCTCAAAATGAGGAAACACATTTCAGGCCAAGAAGCCCCTATGCCGCAGCCAAAGTCTATGCCTACTGGATGACCGTTAACTATCGGGAGGGGTACAATATGTTTGCCTGTAATGGAATCCTCTTTAATCACGAATCACCCAGAAGAGGCGAGACTTTTGTAACAA
>MHYI01000047.1:409-538 GCA_001828295.1 Planctomycetes bacterium RBG_16_41_13
CGGAAAGCAAAAGAGATTGTATTTGGGTAATTTGGAGGCCAGAAGGGATTGGGGTTTTGCCCCCGAATATGTAGTATGCCAATGGTTAATACTTCAACAGGAGAGACCGGATGATTATGTGATAGGTAC
>MHYI01000047.1:723-1458 GCA_001828295.1 Planctomycetes bacterium RBG_16_41_13
GGCCTACAGAAGTAGACTTTTTATGCGCCGATATAACGAAGGCCCAAAAAAAATTAAACTGGGCGCCGAGGGTTACTTTTCACGAGCTTGTCCAAATTATGGTTAACTCTGATATGGAATTGGCTGGTTTAAAATCATCGGGCGACGACGTCAGGATTCTGAGACAGAAGGGAATTGACTGGATAGGGGAAATACAATAGGCATGAAGGGCAGAAAGCATATCGCTATGGGTGAAACCCCATAAGCGCTATAGAAATTCCTTCGCTGGCTCGTGGCTCATGGCTCATAGCTCATGGCTCATGGCTCATAGCTCATAGCTCATGGCTCATGGCTCATGGCTCATGGCTCATAGCTCGTGGCTCATAGCTATCAGCTATCAGCCATCAGCTATCAGCCATCAGCCATCAGCTATCAGCCATCAGCCAGATGCACTTGTTTAGAAATTCAAATCATTTTGTCATTAGAATTTGTTTCGGATTTCGCACTTCGGATTTCGTATTTCACAATTAAATATTTTGCCAAGAAGTCGGGGGTCGGCTTGATCCGCCTGAGCACTAAAGTAGTCCCCTTTCAAAATTTCCCATCACGGAATTGTTTACCTTACCCATGGTTTGAATTTTTGAAAATATATCCTGTACCATTTCAGGCGTATAATCCTTATAACATAAGTCAACCCTGAAGTCCCTTTGCCCGCCATCGATAAGTTCCGGAATGCACTGAATAAGAGAAAATGGT
>MHYI01000047.1:1478-1713 GCA_001828295.1 Planctomycetes bacterium RBG_16_41_13
CCTGCAATCCTCATTTATGGCCGTAAAGCGGTCGCCATATTCATTTTCAAGTGTCATTTGCCTGAAACCGCACCGATTCTTTCCCGGGCACTCCCTTTTCATGTTTGCCCAAATACAGGTCTCTGAGGTAAAGAGCGGGGTATCCTGATAAATAATCAACTCCGCATGGGGAGAAAACAGCTTTTCCAGATTCTCTTTGTCATCTTCAGGAGAGAGCGTATATCTGCAGAATCCC
>MHYI01000047.1:1845-5450 GCA_001828295.1 Planctomycetes bacterium RBG_16_41_13
AAATCAATTCCTGTACAGCCTTCTTACAATACCCGTAAGTCATGTATCCGATCCCCGTATCCCTCATAATGGCGGGTAATGAGAAAACGACCTTGTCTCTTCCTTTCGACAGAGAGATATTTTCATTATTTTCTACGTAAGTATGTAACAAAGCACTTAATCCCCTTTTGTTAAGGGATGTTTGATTATGGCTTTGCTGCGTCAGGAGATCCCCGATCGTTTCATCTGTAAGGACAATATATATCTTGTGAACCGTCTCCAGTGGGATGTAGTTCAAATAGTCCGGTTTATCTACCTTCAAAGATAGCCTTATTCCTCCGGCAGAAACATCTTTCGCCGAGATATTATTCCTCATATTAGTCACCGGCAACCCCTTCTGTAGCCTGCCGAAATTCCCGCACACCGGATGAGTAAATTCATGCCGCGCTTCCTTCACCCACTTCTTTATGCTTTCACACCTGCGATCCCTGTCCTTGTGCCATTCTTCACAAAATATCCGGAAATACTCCCTTCGGATTTCATTTAACACGCTGAGCGGAACAAATAATTCACCGGAAACTTCTGTATGAATACCTTTCAGCTCAAAGGGCGTCTCGCCCAGGCGGGAAAAGCACTCCTTTACATGTTCCCTTTCCGTTGTCCTGTGAATGCCCTTTTCCAGTTTTACCGAAAAATTCATGGGAAACGAGAAATACCTTGTCGTGCCCTTTATGCCTATGCAGTCAGGCATTATTTTGATTTCCAAATCCACGGGCATCCTGGAAGCCTCTGATTTTTTCGGTACTTTTGGCGCAAAATATTCCTTGATCTTTTGCGAAGAGAGCAAGTACAGCCTTGCCCCTGCCCCAGGTTGATATTGCCGTTCTGTGTCGATCGTGGCGATATCACCTGCCTTTATACCAAACACCCTCTTCCCGTTGACCCAGATATTCCTTACAGGTAACAAGGCGGGTTCTTTTGCACCATTCTCAAATATCTGTAATAAATCCCTTACACCGATTTCAGCATCTGCCCGAACGGTAATGCAACCCTTTCCCTGTTTTATTACCTCACCCGCATAAGCGCCTATATTTGCAGGATAGAATGGATTGATCGCGTCTGAAGCCTTGATTTGTTTATTATTGGAGAATCGTTCAATATCCTGTACGAATTTTGGGGATTTTATAACCTCCCCTCCTTGCGAAGGATGAGATAAGGAAGGGGCATTTTCCGGGCATGGCGCATATTTGTTATTGCTATTTTTTTTACCTTGTTGATACGTTTCTTCAAACAGGTATGAGTGCGTTGTTTCCCGGCTAAATACGGTATTCATGAGATGAATGGCGTTGTCCATATCTTCAAGCGTGCCATCAATTGCCTGACGATAGACATGCGTCGTTACGGCAACGTATTCGGCCGATTTCATGCGGCCTTCAATCTTAAATGAGTGAATCCCTGCCGCCATTAACCTGTCTACATGGGTTAAAGTACGGAGGTCTTTCATAGAAAAAAAATACCCGCCTTCACCCTGCGGTGATTTATAATACCTCCTGCATGGCTGTGCGCAGCGGCCCCGGTTCCCGCTACGTCCGCCCATTACACTGCTAAAGAAACATAACCCTGAATAGGAATAACACAATGCCCCGTGGACAAATACCTCAATCTCCATGTTGGAATTTAGTGCAATATTTTTAATCTCCTCCACCGACAACTCTCTGGACAAGACGACGCGTTTAAACCCCATCCTTTCAATCTGTTTTACCCCGGCAAGATTATGAATAGTCATTTGCGTACTGGCGTGAAGGGTAAGTTGGGGGAATTGAGATTGTATCAGGAAAAGAAGCCCTAAATCCTGAATAATCAAAGCATCTGGCCGTAATTCGTCAAGTGCGATGAGATATTCCACTACCTTTTCCAATTCGTGGGTTTTAATCAGGGTGTTAATGGCGACGTAGACCCTGACGGACATTTTGCGGGCATAGGCAATGGCCTTGCTGACGTCGTCGATGGAAAAATTGCCTGCGCTTGCACGGGCGCTAAAATCTTTTAAGCCAAAATAAATGGCGTCAGCGCCATTTTCAACGGCGGCAAAAAAACATTCCATATCGCCGGCGGGAGAGAGCAATTCCGGTTTTTTTTGTTGGGAGTAAACGTTTGGCGTCTGCATATTACAATATTACGTAATGAAGTACGATTTACGATTTACGATTTACGATTTTTAAATCGTACTTCGTACTTCGTACTTCGTAAATCGTACATTCTTCTCTGTTTGGTTCTGGCTTTGCCAGCTTAGGTTATTCCGCAACTTTTTAGTTTTCTCCGCGCCTCTGCGCCTCTGCGGTTTTAGCACAGTACTTCAGGGCTAAAGATTCAATCCCCTTGCGGTGAGGCATTCTGTTGTTTCAATTTATTCAATACAATTTCAGCCGGTGTTAAGTACTTTTTCTTATTGTTACATTCCTTACAACACGGGACGATGTTCCCCTTTGCGCTTCTTCCCCCCCTTGAAAGCGGCACTACATGGTCCATAGTAAGCTTATCGGGGGAGAAAGTTTCCTGGCAATAATGGCATATTCCCCTGGATATTTTGTTTAACCACCATTGCGTTTTTCGCATCTCCTGCGCCTTCAATTTTTCCCTGGCAATATGTTTTGGATCTTTCTCGATATGAATCCAGTCTGACATCTTCAATCTCTTTTTTTAAAGGTATTATGTTCATGCGATAATAAATTATTGTTCTTATTATAGGTTTTTTTAGCTTCTAAGGAAAGAGGGAACAAAAAACACATTGATCATCAAATTAAATAACCTGCCCGCAGATAAAATGCTTGATGAATCATTGAATCCCCTGTTACAATTCGGACACCACGTTTACCCGAAGGACGACGTCCTTCTTTTCGCTTTTGAAAAATCCCGATAAAATAAACATATAACGTAACCATGCGCTCATTAGATTCATTATTTACCAAAGATTAAAACACCATGAAAGGCATAATCCTCGCCGGTGGCTCCGGCACGCGGCTTTATCCCATCACAAGAGTGGTAAGCAAACAGCTTTTACCCGTTTTCGATAAACCGTTGATTTATTATCCCTTGTCGGCGCTATTGCTGGCGGGAATAAGGGAAATACTCATAATCTCTACCCCAAGAGATCTGCCACAATTTAAAGAATTGCTAGGCGACGGTTCACAATTAAACATTTCAATTTGTTATGCAGAGCAACCTGCCCCGGAAGGTTTGGCGCAAGCCTTCATTATCGGAAAATCCTTTATCGGCAAAGACACTGTCGCCCTTATTTTGGGGGACAATATTTTCTATGGCCACGGGCTTCGTGAATTATTAAAAAACGCCACCCAAATCAAAAAGGGTGGATTAATCTTCGGATATCACGTTCATGACCCTGAACGATACGGCGTTGTGGAATTCGGCCAGGGCGGAAAAGTTATCAGTATCGAAGAAAAACCCAAAAAACCTAAATCGAAATACGCTATCCCCGGCATATATTTTTACGACAACGAAGTAATTAAGATTGCTGAAAATCTTAAACCTTCCGCCAGGGGAGAACTTGAGATCACGGATGTGAATGTAACCTATTTAAAAAGAGGCGATCTTTGTGTAGAACTTTT
>MHYI01000047.1:5495-5601 GCA_001828295.1 Planctomycetes bacterium RBG_16_41_13
CCAGCAGGCGTCCAGCTATGTCCAGGCAATACAGGAACGGCAGGGAATAAAAATCGCCTGTATCGAAGAACTCGCATACCGGCTGGGATACATTGACCGGGCTCAA
>MHYI01000048.1:0-1824 GCA_001828295.1 Planctomycetes bacterium RBG_16_41_13
TGCCATTGCTATTGTATTTCCTATTGTAGGCTTTTTCTTTCTGGCATTTGGTATTATGGAAGACAGTGGTTATCTTCCACGTCTTGCCGTGATGGTGGATAAGGTATTTAAACGTATAGGACTAAATGGGAAGGCCGTGCTTCCGATGGTGTTAGGTCTGGGCTGCGACACGATGGCAACATTAACAACCCGCATCCTCAATACGAAAAAGGAACGGATTATTGCTACTTTGTTACTAGCCTTGGCTATCCCATGCTCAGCTCAATTAGGTGTTATTTCAGGTGTGCTGGGTAAGATTTCCGGAATGTACTTTGCCATTTATGTTTTTGTCATATCTACACAACTGCTTCTTGTTGGTTATTTGTCGTCTAAGGTTTTGCCGGGAGCGCCTTCAGATTTTTTGATGGAGATACCGCCATTTCGCATGCCGAAATTATCAAATATTTTTATCAAGACATTCTATAGAATTCAGTGGTTCTTAAAAGAGGCTGTACCCTTATTTATGCTTGGCACGCTGGCATTATTTGTAGCTGCGAAACTGGGCGTCTTGTCCCTTATAGAAAGTATTGGCGCTCCAATAACAAAAAATTTTCTGGGATTGCCCATAGAAACAACACATGGTTTTATATTGGGATTTTTACGAAGGGATTACGGCGCTGTTAGTATTTTTAAGGTGCTTGAAGAAGAAGGCGGCGATAAGGGAATAAATCCTGAGCAATTGTTAGTTTCGCTGGTTGTGATTACGTTATTCATCCCATGTCTTGCAAATTTTCTGGTGATGGTCAAAGAGCGGGGGGCAAAAAATGCATTTTTGATGTTCGCATTTATATTGCCATATTCGATACTTATCGGTGGTATTTTAAGGGTTATTTTACAACAGTTTTAACGGATGCAAATACGTGGGAAAGTAGTGTCCATTTCAGGTGATTTTGCAGAGGTATGTATTATCAGGGAAAATACAGCATGTGGAAGTTGTTCTACCTGTCTAAAAAAGATGGGTGTGAGAGATATTACAAAAGTAGCTGCTATCAAGGGGATTCAGATGGGACAAGAGGTTGTTCTTCGTGATAACATAACCTGGTTTTTAAAAAATAGAATTATGCTTGTTTTAGTTGCCTTTGTTTTAGGCATTATAGTAACAGAGGCAGCAGCTACCATTATATCATTCGGTACCTACAGAGGTGCTATAGATTTGCTCGTAGGGGGGATACTCACTTTAATAGTATTAGTTGTTTCATGGGTTAAGAAGCCGCGATATCTTTTTAGGATAGAGCAAATAGAAGGGGGGAGAACATAATATGACCGAACCGGGTTTAGAAGAGATGCTGGAATTGATATGGACAATGAAAGAAGGCGGTGATAAAGTCGAAAAAAATTTATTGATTAAAAAGATGCAACTCCCTGCAGCAGAAAACATGTTGATGACTTTAACACAAGAAGGCTATGTTAAAATAACAGATACAAAAGTAGAATTTACCAACAAAGGTATGATAGATGCGCGATTGATTATCAGGAGACACCGTCTTGCAGAAAGGTTGCTGAATGATGTTTTATCGGTAAAAGAAGATACCATGGATTCCAGTGCATGCAAGTTTGAGCATTTTTTGGATGAAGAAGTTACAACCAGTATATGTACCTTATTAGGACATCCAATAAGCTGCCCTCACGGAAAGGCTATACCGCCTGGAGAGTGTTGTGAAAGGGCGAATAAGGAGATAAGACCAGTTGTAATGCCATTAACAGAATTAAGGCCAGGTGACAAGGCAAAGGTGTCATATATAGTAACACGATATCATGAACGGTTAGACAGGCTATCTTCTATGG